>JASLGI010000238.1 GCA_030149685.1 Bacillaceae bacterium
CACGAACCCTAGAGTCCGCGCGCTTATCCGCTATCGTTCCCTACGCTGGCATGATCCAACAGGTTCAAATGGTCTATGTTCACAACATACTCTCAGCCCGTTTACGGACTCCCATACTTCTTTTTCTTTAGTGTATCGACAATCCCTAATTTCTGCAAATTTTTCAATAAAAGATGGAAATACGAACATTTGAATAATTTCATAGTTTTTCGTTCGCCTTTTTAATCATTTAGTTATGAAAATCTCATGAATTTCTTCGTTTTTACACAAATTGCTTGAAAAATGCGCTATACTAAAGGTAGTAACGAATTAAATATGAATAAAGAGGTGTAGGTATGAGCAATCGACAAACAACATACAACTTTAACGCAGGTCCTTCTGCATTACCGACAGTTGTATTAGAACGCGCTCAAGAACAATTAACAAACTACGAAAATAATGGAATGTCTATTATGGAAATGAGTCACCGCGGAGCTGTATATGAAGAAGTACATAACGCGGCAATCGACCGCATGCGTCGTCTTTTCAACATTCCTGAAAACTATGAAGTCATGTTCCTTCAAGGGGGAGCTAGTTTACAATTCGCTATGATTCCGATGAACTTCTTAAACGAAGGAGAAAAAGCAGGATATGTAACGAGTGGTTCATGGTCACAAAAAGCATTAAAAGAAGCTGTTATGATGGGCGATACGTACGAAGTAGCTTCTTCAAAAGACAATCAATTTAAAAACATTCCAACAGATTGGAATATTGAAGAAAACACACGTTATGTCCATATTACGTCAAACAACACAATTTACGGAACCCAATATAAAGAATTCCCAACGATTGATGCGCCACTTATTGCTGACATGTCAAGTGATATTATGTCACGTCCTGTAGACATTGAAAAATTCGCAATGATTTATGCAGGAGCACAGAAAAACCTAGGACCATCTGGTGTTACAGTTGCGATCATGCGTAAAGACTTTTTAGAAACAGCAAAAGAAGAAAATCCAACGGTCTTAAAATATGCAACACATGTAGAGAAAAACTCTCTCTATCATACACCACCAACATTCGGCATTTACATGTTAGGTGAAGTATTAAAATGGATTGAAGAAGAAGGCGGACTTGAAGCGATCAATCAACGTAATGAAGAAAAAGCTGCACTCATTTACGATGCGATTGATCACTCTAACGGTTTTTATACAGGCCATGCGGAAAAAGATAGCCGTTCACTCATGAACATTACATTCCGTTTAGCGAATGAAGACTTAGAGAAGAAATTCTTAGCTGAAGCTGCTGAAGCTGGATTCGTCGGATTAAATGGTCACCGTTCAGTTGGTGGATGCCGTGCATCTGCTTACAATGCGGTTCCTGTTGAAGCTTGCCAAGCACTTGCAAACTTCATGGACGATTTCCGTAAAAATAATGCATAAAAAAGAGCTTGAGGCGAGGGGCAGATCCCCAAGACCTCAAGCTTTTTATTCTTCTTTTTCTGCTTTCTCAGGATAACAATGAGGACATCCATAAAAGATCCCTTTAAAATCTTCTGTATAATCCATATCAACGTCTACAGTCTGTGGTAAGTTTTCAATATCACATGCTGGTTGAACATTATCACGTTTATGTACAAGACGTTTCGTTGTTACATCGACGATAAATTTTGATACGTGCATACAATCACCTCACTTTTCTCTAGTATATCGCTTTTTCTTCATTTCGTAAATCATTCACGTTTGTTAGGTGATTATACCTGACAACCTATTTTACTTGTCAAAGAATTCACCTAGTGAAATGTAAGCGTTTTATTACTTATGGCCTTTCTTTTGTACTTTCTCGTAATTTAGTATTGATATTTTAAAAAACGTCCGTTATGATAAAAATCATTCAAATGATCACTATATGCAAACATTGTAAGCGTTCTCTTCAAAAAACTGAGAACGCTTTCTTCTTGCAAAAATATGTAGTGATGATAGGAGGCTATTACCAATGATTGAAATTAGTACGCATTTATGGATTCAATTTGCCATTTTCATGGCGATTATGGTTGGGGTAAGTGTCTACGCCGCCAGGAAAACGAAAACGATGGAAGACTTCGCGATCAGTGGCGCATCTCTCGGCCCTTACGTTTTAGGTTTATCGCTTGCAGCAACGCTCTTTAGTGCCGCAACATTTATGGGATACCCCGGTTACTCTTACGCTTGGGGTTTTAGTAACTTATGGTTATACTTAGCTATCTTCATCGGAGCACCTTTAGGGTTTATTACGATTGCGAAGACTGTTTACCGTCAAAATGAGTTTCAAGGATCGCTATCACTTCCTGACTGGCTCGGTGATTATTATGACAGTGACATTTTACGGGTAGGAACCGGACTCATTATGTTATTCAACTTATTTTACATCGCTGCGCAATTTTCAGCAGGTGCGCAAATTTTTCAAAACATGCTCGGATTAAACTATTTAACAGGATTACTTTTAATTGCAGGAATTGTTGTCGCTTATGTTTACGTTGGAGGTTCTTATGCTGACGTCTACACAGATGCTGTGCAAGCGATTATGATGGCCGCAACAGGAATTATCGTCTTCTTATCCGGACTTTATTTCTTCGGTGACTGGAGTATTACGAAAACGATGACACATGTTGCAGAAACATTCAAAGAGCAAGATGGAAAGCTCCTCCAGATTTTTAACCCGGATTCAAACTACTACGCATGGACTGCCGTACTCGGATTATTCATTATCCAGTTCGCATTCGCATCACAACCTCAACTTTTCAACAAAGTACTCTCACTCAAACGTGAACGAGATCTTCGTAAAATGATTATTACGTATATTTTAGCAGCCGCTGCGTCACTCTTCGTCTTATTCGGTGGGTTTTATGCACGTGTTGCTGTACCCGGCTTAGAACAAGCCGACTTAGCTTTACTCGAATATGTTGCATGGGGATTCCCTGCGTTTTTAGCGGCATTCGTTGCAGTCGTTATTTTAGCTGCTGCACTTTCAACGACCGATGGATTATTCGTCGTCATGTCAACAGTATTTGCTAATGATATTTATAAAAAAGTACTCGTTAAACGAGGAATTATTAAAACTGCACCAGAAAAAGTAGATCAAATCGCTTTAAAAATTAGTCGAATCGTCGTTTTAATTGTCGGCGTACTTGCTGCATTACTCGTTTTAAATCCGCCGACATTTTTAGCAGATTTAATGTGGATTGGAATTTCAGGTGTTTCTGCTGGAACACTTGGACCTGTTATGTATGCCGTTTTCGGACGAAAGCGTGCTTCTGGACGAGCAGCTGAAGGTTCGATGTTTATAGGAATTATTTTTTATCTCGTAATCGTCTTTACAGGAATTGAATCAAGTCCACTCGCTGCAGGAGGTTGGGCAACGCTCGTCGGAATTGTATCGATGTGGGTACTTGCCAATATTTTACCGCGTCCAGCACAAGCAGAGAAATAAGGAGGAATGACTATGTGGATTACACCGATGTTAACGATATGGGTTGTCGGACTTATCATATCAACGAGCATTTTCTCATTCTTACTTTGGAAGTATTATGGAGTAGACGAGAAATAAAAGAGAAGGAGGGGGTTTCCTCCTTCTCTTTTTGTTTGAAAAGACATATTACGTGAACTTTGTATATAATAGAGCGTATACGCTTTGAATATAAGAAAGTTAGGTGACGTTAATGAAAGAACAATTACGTTTACAATCGGAAGAACTCCGTCATACAATCGACCCTGATATATTTGATTTTGAAACGACGGAACACCTCCCACCACTCGGGTCGATTCTCGGACAACCTCGCGGAACGAAAATGATGCAATTTGCTTTACACGTTAACCAAGACGGTTACAACATGTATGTCGCTGGACCGTCCGGCACAGGAAAAACGACATTTTCTAATGCGATTGTACGAGACTTCGCTAAAACGAAACCAGTGCCTCATGATTGGTGTTACGTGTACAATTTTGAAGAACCTTCAAAACCACGTGCTATTCGTTTACCTGCGGGTGAAGGTCGTAAGTTAAAGGAACGAATGGAAGAACTATTAAAAAATTTAAAAACAGATATTCCTCGTGCTTTTGAAGAAGAAGGGTATGTACAAGAAAAAGAAGTTATTATTGAAAGCCACCAAGAAGCGACAAAAAAATTAACAAAAGAAATGGAACAACTCGCAAAAGCACAAGGTTTTTTATTAAAACCTGTGAGTGGTGGACTCGCTACGATTCCAATGTTAGAAGGAAAACCATTAACAGAAGAAGAATTTGCAAATTTAAGCGCAGAAGAAATGGAAATGATTGAAGATCGCGGTGAAGAAGTTCAACCGATTATTCAAACATATATGGACCAAATCCGTGAAGTCGAATTAACAATGAACGAAGAACTCGACGAACTCGATCAAGAAACAGCGATGCGTGCAGCAGGCTTCCATCTCGATGAATTAAAGGCTTTCTATCAAGAGGAAAAAGAAGTACTCGTTTATTTAGAAGAAATGCAAGAAGATTTACTTGATAATTTAGATGCTTTTTTACACATTGAAGAAAATGAAGAAGAAGCGTTGCTCAAACTATTGACAAAAACGAGTGATGCTCAAACACATTTAGAAAAATATGAAGTCAACTTATTTATCGACCACTCTACATCTACACATGCACCGATGGTTTATGCAGAGAACCCGACTTATTACAATCTAGTCGGGAAAGTGGAATATGAAAGTCGTATGGGTGTAATGAGTACTGATTTCCGTAAAATTAAACCTGGGTATTTGCATAAAGCAAACGGTGGATTCATTACGATTCACGTACTTGATATTTTATTAAACAACTTTGCCTGGGAAGGTTTTAAACGTGCATTACTTCATAAAGAATTAACCATTGAAAATATCGCTGAATCAAGTGGACTCATGGCGACAACCTCTTTACAACCTGAACCGATTCCATTAGATGTCAAAGTCGTCTTCATTGGGAATGCTTATTTATATCAAGCGCTTTACAATGCTGATGAAGATTTCCGCAAACTATTTAAAGTAAAAGTAGATTTCGATGTAGAAATGGATGCAACTGAAGATAATATGAATAAACTCGCTCGATTTATTCATACACAAAGCACAGAAAACAAACTACATCATTTCACAAAAGAAGCTGTTGCAGCTCTTGTTGAATATAGTATGCGAATGTCCGATCATCAGAAGAAAATGTCGACATTATTAATGAACAAGTCGAAATTTTATATGAAGCAAACACTTGGGCAACATTAGATGGCTCCGATCTTGTTACTCGAGCTTATATCGAACAAGCGATTCAAGAACGAAATTATCGCAATCAACTATATGAAGAAAAAGTTCAAGAACAAATGACTGATGGTACAATCTTCATTGACACAGAAGGTTTTGTTACAGGACAAGTAAATGGACTTGCTGTTTATGATCTTGGGCAATATCGTTTTGGAAAACCTTCACGTATTACTGCGACAACTTTTGCAGGACGATCCGGCATTGTCAACATTGAACGGGAAAGTGAATTGAGCGGAAACATTCATAATAAAGGAATTTACATTTTACACGGATATCTTGGAAGTATTTTCGCACAAGAACGTCCACTTTCTTTATCGGCGCATATCGCCTTTGAACAATCGTATGGCGGAGTTGATGGTGATAGTGCTTCTAGTACAGAGTTGTATGCATTATTATCAAGCTTAGCGAACGTACCAATTGATCAAGGAATTGCGGTTACAGGTTCTGTCAATCAAAAAGGAGAAGTACAGCCTATTGGTGGAGCAAACGAAAAAATTGAAGGATTTTTCGATTTATGTAAAGTTCGGGGCCTAACAGGGACACAAGGAGTAATGATTCCAGCAGCGAATAAAGCAAACTTAATGTTAAGAGAAGATGTCGTTCAAGCTGTGAATGAAGGAAACTTCCATATCTATGCGGTCGAGACGATTGAACAAGGGATTGAAATTTTAACAAATATTCCAGCTGGTAAAAATGGAGATGGCACATTCGAGCCAGGATCGATTTATGAGAAAGTCAATGAACGTCTCCTCCATTTTACAAAAGTAGCCACTTCACGTAAAAAAGAAACGGACAATTAATATTCATTTCCTTTTCACATACGACATGTATGGTGTGTAATGAATAAATGATACTATATATAGTAAGTTTGCTTCATTGACAAGAAGCGAACTTTTCTGTAAAGTGAGTATCGATGAAAAAATACAATAAACAGCGGTTTTCCGCTGTTTTTATACATTTCCAGGAGGGATTTTTTACATGAAATTAGAACGTGCACCAATTATTTGTCCACCAATGCCGAACCGCTCAAC
>JASLGI010000048.1 GCA_030149685.1 Bacillaceae bacterium
CAGCATCATCACACTGTCCTTCTACTCCTGCAGGATCGAAATAATATACTTTGCCCGCTTTCTTGAAGCGCACACCTACTACTTTATACAAACTCTTCATCCTTCCTGCATGTTAAACACTAATTGTTCCATGAGCAATGTTCGGTTCATATTACTTTCTACTTTTCTTCTTGCTTCTAAAATTGCATCGAGTCGAACTGACAATTGTTCATAGGTTAAACGAAATGCATATTTTTCCAATGACTGTTTTTCATCAGGATACGTTAAGATCGTATCGTTACCGACCTTCACTGTTACCATATCACGATAAATATATAAAATTAAACTTAAGACGGTCGCAAGATCTTCTTTCGACTTCACTTCATTTGCCCATTCTTGTTGTAAAAATAGAACGGCTTCTTCAGCTGCCTGTTCAAACTTCGTGACGAATTGCCAAGCCAATTGTCGTTTCAACAAAAAAGAAGCGTCTTGTGACAAGAGCACAGCCTCTTCTTCATCAAATGTCAATTGCGAAACAGTACTTGCCAACGATTCTGTTAATTCATACGTCGTCATCAGTCGCTCCATATAAGAACGACGATCCGGACGAGCGAGCATGACACGTTGGCAACGAGATTGAATTGTCGCTAGCATCGAATGATAGGAATCGGTTAAGAGCAATGCTGTTACGCTACCTTCAGGCTCTTCTAAAAACTTAAGCAATGCGTTAGCTGCCGAAGGATGAAGCCGATGCGCTTCCTCTATCATATAAATTTTTCGACCCACTTCATATCCTTTTCGAGTCATTTGATGCATCAATTGCTCAATTTGTTCTTTTTTAATATACTGCCCATCCGGTACTACATACGATACGTTCGGATGATTGCCTTCTTCAATTCGGCGACACGAGGAGCAAACACCGCATGGTTCACCTTCAACTACGTCTTCACACTTTAATAACTGTGCAAAAAATAGAGCGAGTTCTTTTTTTCCGGATCCTCTTGGGCCATCCAGTACGTATGCGTGACTCACTCGGTCATTTAAATACATTTTCTTTAATTGAGCAACTGCAATGGGTTGATTCATTTCTTTCAAATTCATTTTTTACCCCTTACTATTACGTGTACAAATTGACGAGCAACCCTTTAATTTCACCAATCTTCGATAAAAGATCGACGGATGATTGCTCTTCGTCTAAAAGATCGTCAGCTAATTCAACGAGGAGTTCATCTATTTCTTCAACGATGGTCAATCGGCGACCTTCACCGAACTGATTCCATGTATGTGACTGTTTCAATTGCAAACCTTCTGTTACAGCTTCTTTCATTAAACGGCGGACGAGCATTTTAAACTTTGCCATATCACGTAAGTTTCTCGAACGTGCTAAACGTTCTCCTGCTGCTGAAATGTGCCCAAGCAACCGTGTCACTTGTTCACCGTGTAATTTCTGTTCATGTTTTTGGACAATTTTTCCGAAATTCGCGCGTTGTCCTGGCGATTTCAAAGGATCGTTTCTCAACTTTTCAAGTTGAACGTGTTGATCACTATTTACTTTCACTTCTCGTCACCTCATTATTTAGAAATGGTGAAACTGTTCAATCGGTAAGACGAATACAGTGGCTCCACCAACTTCGACTTCTACAGGATACGGAATGTAAGAGTCTGCATTGCCCCCCATTGGTGAAATAGGCGCAACCATTTGATCACGTGAGCGACAATTGTCATTGATCAGTTCAAGTAGTTCAGGAACGAGGCTCGCTTCAGTACCAATTAAAAAGGTCGTATTCCCAGAGCGTAAAAAACCACCTGTACTTGCTAACTTCGTTGCTCGGAAATCATTTTTCGTTAAGGCATTTGATAAACGGTTACTGTCTTGATCTTGTACAACTGCTACTACTAGTTTCATAACGCTCTCTCCTTTCAATTCTACCATTAGTATATCATGAATGATTCAGAGGACGAATTGCATCCTCTACAATCTTCCAAACCTCTTCAATGACTCGTTCGATCGATTGAGAGGCATCTACGGTTCGGATTCGCTCGGGAAAACGTTCCCTTACCTTAGTATACCCTTCATAGACCTTTTTGTGAAAGTTCAAACTTTCCTGATCGAATCGATTCACTTCGTCGCTACGATTTTTAAAGATTCGTTGTAAGCCGACTTCAGGTGGAACATCGAAATAAATCGTCACATCTGGCATGTACGTTCCGATAACGATGCGGTTGATCGACTCGACCGTATCGATTCCAAGTCCTCGAGCATACCCTTGATAAGCGAGTGAGCTGTCAATGAATCGATCACAAAGTACGACTTTCCCCTCGTTTAAAGCAGGAATGACGCGCTCTATTAAGTGTTGCCGACGTGCAGCAGTGTACAAGTAAGCTTCTGTCCACTCATCCATCATCGTAGAACGTTCATCTAATATAACAGAGCGTATCGCTTCTGCGATCGGAACACCACCTGGCTCACGAGTCGTAATATAACGACCCTCTTGTAAACGCTTCGTGATTTCTCGTAAAACGGTTGTTTTACCTGAACCTTCCGTCCCTTCAAATGTAATAAACATATGTACACTCTCCTTTTAAAATAAAATAAAAAACAAAAAGACGACTCTTCATATTGAAGAGTCGTCTTCTTAATGTGCCTGGCAACGTCCTACTCTCACAGGGGGAAACCCCCAATTACCATCGGCGCTAAAGAGCTTAACTTCCGTGTTCGGTATGGGAACGGGTGT
>JASLGI010000051.1 GCA_030149685.1 Bacillaceae bacterium
TCAAATGCTTCTCCTTCGGGTACGTGCTTCCGTCCGCGGAGATATTCGATCGTCGTTTCGTCTGGACTAATTAAACCTGCTTTTGCCCCAGCTTCGATCGACATGTTACATACTGTCATTCGTTCTTCCATCGATAATTGGCGAATCGCATCTCCTGTAAACTCGACGATATGTCCTGTTCCGACATCGATTCCGAATTTTGCGATAATTGCGAGAATAATATCTTTCGCTGTCACACCGAAACCGAGTTCTCCTTCGACGCGAATTTCCATCGTTTTCGGTCGTGCTTGCCACAATGTTTGTGTCGATAATACGTGTTCCACTTCACTCGTTCCAATACCGAAAGCAATGGCACCGAACGCTCCGTGTGTCGACGTATGACTATCACCACAGACGATCGTTTTCCCAGGTTGCGTTAATCCGAGCTCTGGTCCAATAATATGAACAATTCCTTGTTCAGGGTGACCGATATCTGCAAGTTCAATGCCGAACTCTTCACAGTTTTGTCGAAGCGTCGTCATTTGCTTTTTAGCGACAGGATCCGTAATGACGTCGATATTTTTCGTCGGTACGTTATGGTCCATCGTTGCAAAACAAAGGTCCGGTCGTCGCACTTTTCGTCCTGCTAATCGAAGCCCTTCAAACGCTTGAGGTGACGTTACTTCATGAAGTAAATGCAAGTCGATATAAAGTAAGTCTGGCTTCCCTTCTTCTTCATATACGACATGATTGTCCCAAATTTTTTCGATAATCGTTTTTGGTGCTGTCATTCAACACGCCTCCTTTGAAATATTGAAAGTGACGATTACAAACATTCAATCACTTTTTCTGTCCATTCCATCGTACTTAATGTTCCTTGTAAATCTTTCGTGAAATGTCCATCGTCGTACGCTTGGAACACTGCTCGTTCAATCGCAGCAGCTTCTTCTAACAAATCGAATGAATACGTGAACATCATCGCAACTGAAAGCATTGTCGCTGCAGGGTTCGCAAGTCCTTTTCCAGCAATTTCTGGCGCTGAACCGTGCACGGGTTCATATAAACCGAAACCGTCTGAACGAATACTTGCTGAAGGAAGTAATCCGATCGATCCTGTAAGGACAGATGCTTCATCACTTAAAATATCTCCGAACATATTTTCTGTTACGACGACATCAAAACTTGCTGGCTCTGTAATTAATTTCATCGCTGCTGAGTCAACGAGTTGGTGATCAACCGTTACTTCATGATACTCCTCTTTCTTCTCCTCAACAATTTGACGCCACAATTTACTTGATTCAAGCACATTCGCTTTATCAACTGATGTCACATGTTTTTTCCGTTTCATCGCAATTTGAAAGGCTTGATCAACGATTCGTTCGATTTCTTCACGTGAGTATAAAAGAGTGTCGACTGCGCCATCTTCATCGAAATGGCTCGGCTCACCGAAGTAAAGACCACCTGTCAACTCACGCACAATCATCATATCTACACCTTCTGCGATGTCTCGCTTCAACGGTGAAGCATCAAGTAGTGAAGGAACCGCTGTAACTGGTCGTAAGTTAGCAAATAAATCAAACTGTTTTCGAATCTTTAGTAAGCCATTTTCCGGTCGCAAATTCGATGGATTGTTATCCCATTTCGGACCACCGACTGCACCGAGTAAAATCGCATCACTCGTTTCGCACAGTTTAATCGTCTCTTCTGGCAACGGATCTTGTACTGCATCGATCGCTTGACCACCGATGAGTCCTTTTTTCATATGAAACGTATGCCCGTACCGCTCGCCGACTGCTTCAATTAGTCGCATCGCTGCGTCCGTTACTTCGACACCGATTCCATCTCCTTGTAATACCGCAATCGTTTTTTCCATTCTTTTTCCTCCTTATGAAGTCGTCGTCTGCTCGCTCATCTGTTTACTGACATAATGACGGTTCACTGCGTTAATATACGCTTTCGCTGTCGCTTGTAACACGTCTTGTGAAACATTTCGACCTGTGAAACGTTCGCCATCGTAACTTAATTTAATGACTGATTCACCGAGTGCATCTCGTCCTTTTCCGACAGATGTGACACGATAGTCGAGAATGTGTACTTCTCCTGGTACGAGTTGTTCGAGTGCATTGAATAATGCTTCTACAGAACCTGAACCGTTCGATGTGACGACTTTTTCTTCGCCGCTCGGTACGTTCGCAATCACTTTTGCAAATGGCTCATTGTTTTCATACGTCACTTCGGCACGTACGAGTTCATAAGAAGCCATCTCACGGTCTTTAATTTGTTGGCCTGTAAATAAGACGAATAAATCATCTTCTGTAATTTCTTTTTTGCGGTCCGCTAACTGTTTAAAGTCATGGAACGCTTCGTTTAACTGTTCGTCTGTTAATGTAAAGCCCATCTGTTCTGCACGATCTTTAAACGCGTGACGACCTGAGTGTTTACCGAGTGCAAGTGGTTCTGCTTTTGCACCGATCAATTCAGGTGTAATAATTTCATACGTTTCTGGATTTTTTAACATACCGTCTTGGTGAATGCCTGACTCGTGAGCGAAAGCATTTTTTCCGACGACGGCTTTGTTCGGTTGAATACTGACACCTGTTAACTGGCTGACGAGTTGACTCGTTCGTTTCGTTTCTTGTAAATGGATGCCTGTTTCTGTTTGGTAGTAATCTTTACGAATATGAAGGGCGACGGCAATCTCTTCAAGCGCCGCATTTCCTGCACGCTCTCCGATTCCGTTAATCGTTCCTTCTACTTGTTCAGCACCGTTTTCAACCGCTGCGATCGAGTTCGCTACTGCCATTCCTAAGTCATTATGACAATGTGTCGATAATTTCACGCGATCGGCACCGCGAGCATTTTCTTTAATATGTTTAAACATTGCTCCGTATTCTGCCGGTGTCGCATAACCGACCGTATCTGGTAAGT
>JASLGI010000058.1 GCA_030149685.1 Bacillaceae bacterium
CGTCGTTTAGACAAAGCGGTAGGACAAGGTCTTATCCATAAAAACAAAGCGTCACGTGAAAAATCACGTCTTATGAAACAAGCGTAACAAGTGAGTGCACTTACTTGTTAATAGGTCAAAACCTAAAAAAGACATTGCCTACGCAATGTCTTTTTTTATGCTTGTATTGATTCTGCAAAGAAAAAATCGAGAAGATGCTCTCTTTTGATAGATGTCGTCTTTAAACGATAATCAATCGTCGCTAAACGATGTAATATTTGCATTAACCGTAACGGTTCAGGTAGATGTCGATTTTCTAATACGAGCTTGACACGATAATGATGCACTTTTAGTAACTTTGCAATCTGATATCTTTCGTATCCTTTTTGACTCAATGTCGTCACGTGTAACATGAGGCGTATTTGACCAGCAATCAATGCATTTAACGCAATCGGTTCATTTCCATTTGCCAATAAATCATGATAAATAGATAGTGCACGCTCTGTATCTCCTTTAACGTAAGCATCTGTCAAAGCAAATACGTTCATTTCTGGCGTTTGGACGACGAGTGTATCAATCATTTTTTCTGTCACAGGCTCGCCTGCTGCATAAGTTGCTATTTTTTTCAATTCCGTCGATAATTGAAGCAAATCTTCTCCGACACGATGGATAAAGTATTCAATTAGTTCTGACGTAATGATCAGCTCTTGTTTTTTTGCTTCTTCTTGTACCCATTTTGTCAATTGAGCGCCTTCTAAAGGCTGAGCTTCAATCACTGTCGCATGTTTTTTCATCCATTTCGTAATCTTTTTACGCCCGTCTAACTTTTCATAAGGAGCTGTAAAAATGATGACAGCTGTTGGTGAAGGATTTTCTAAATAAGGATAGACAGCATCTAAATGATGTTCGACTGTCTCTTTCCCACGCTCTGGTGCCTTTAAAAAGTGGGCATGTCGAGCGATAATGCATTTACTTTCTTCAAAAAAAGGAAGAGTGTCTGCTTCTTCAATGACTGCTTCGACAGGAACACGCTCTAAATCGTATTCAATCGATTGAGTTGCATCAATACCTATTTTTTTCTGAATACGTTCAATCGCATCGTCGATCATATATTGTTCAGGTCCGGCGATTAAATAAATTGGCGCAACTGAACGTTCTAATCTTTCATTCGACATCACTTGAACCTCCTAACGTTCATTATTTTATTAAGGGGAATGATTATGACTCGCTTTCGTTCAACATTACTTGCAAGCCTCATTACATTTTTAGGTTTTTCTACTGCTTTTGTTATATGGCAATTATTTTATCTCATTTGAAGTACATGCTATCGATTCTTTTTTCTTCGTCCAACGGTAACTAATCGTCTGACACGTCGGTGTATCATATATCTGTATTCGACGCTTATGCAATCGTTCGATCACTTCTGTATGAGGATGTCCATAACGACTATTTCGTCCGGCACTAATAATCGCTATATCTGGTTGTAAAAATGAGAGGAATTCATCTGACGTCGATGTTCGACTTCCATGATGACCGACTTTTAATAATACGGGCTTTCTAGGCGTCATACGCTCTAACGCAATCAATTGGTGTTCTCCATCAATTTCTAAATCGCCTGTTAACCAAATCTCTCGATAAGGTGTCTCTATGACGAGAACGAGAGAACTATCATTATCTTTGTAAGGAGCATCTCTTTCCGGATACACGTAGCGGAAAGAGACGTCCCCTACTTGCCAATTTGCTGAACGATGCACATGAAATAGAGATATCTTTTGTGCAGACGCTTCTACTAATAGCTCATTCATCATTTGTTTTGCTTCACTACCTTTCGAGTAATGAAGTTCTTTTACTTTCATTTCTTGCAAAAGTCCAAATGCACCTTCCATATGATCACTATCTGCATGAGTAATAATGAGTGCATCAATCGTACTGATACCGCGCCCTTTTAAATACGTACTAACGATGGAACGTCCAATATCAAATGGACGTTTTTTCTTCTTCCACTCTTCATCCTCAAAACGTAAAAGTCCTCCTGTGTCAATCACATACACTCCTTGACGATGAGGCAGCTCTACAACGATGCTATCTCCTTGTCCGACGTCTAAAAAAGTAATTCGTCCTTCACTATCAAAAAAAGGAGCGAGCGTTAAATAGAGAAAAGGAAGTGATAAAATGAGCCAACCTTTCCTATCATACCACTTCTTTTCGATTCGCAATAAAAAATAGCCAATCGTCATAAAAGAAACAAAAAGTACGACACCTCCTGGCCGACCGAGCACCCACATTTGTTCATTATAACTGCCGAAATAAATCGTCCAATGTTCTATAAAAAGGCGAAACGGTTCATATATGTCCATCATTAACTGAATGAGTTGTGGAGCTATGAGTGATCCGACTAAGGCACAAATATGCCACGGTAAAATAATGACTGTATATAAAGGTACATAAAAAATATTCGTGACAAATGCCGAAAGCGACCATTCATAAAAGTGATATAAAATGATCGGATATAAAGTCAACTGGGTTAATATCGTAATTGCTAGTCCTTGCAGCCATCTTTTATGAAACTGCTTTAAAATATGCGCACTATAAATAATTGTAGCAGTCGCTAAATAAGAAAGTTGAAACCCAACATGATAGATCGATTCAGGCACAAACAGCATATAAACGATCGCACTCAGTCCAAGAGCATCATCTACTCTTATTTTCTTCGTATGGATCGCCACGAGCAAAATATTCGTCATGAATACAGCTCGCCAAACAGATGGAGCTCCTCCTGCTATAACAGCATATAAAGGTAACATGAAAAACAACAAAAGAAACACAATTTCATGTCGAACCGATAGACGGAGGAGTAGTTCGCGTAGAAGAAAAGTAAAAATACTGACGTGCAAGCCTGAAATCGCAAATAAATGGGTGATACCTAATCGTTCATACGCTCTCTTTGCTTCTTGCGACATCTCACTTCTGTCACCGATTATTAACGCATAGGCTTCTGCCCGTAAAGAAGGAGGAAATACTTCATCGATCCACTCCCGCACCTTCTCCCGCTGCGCTAATAAAAAATATGTATGAGTCGCGCGGATACGTTTCTTTTCAAAAGTCTTCACTTGAAATAAGTGAGTCACACCTAACTGTCGAAAGTAATCTTCCATATAAAAAGCATAACGGTGTGCAGGAGGTTCTGTTTCTGACACTTCTCCTACTAAACGCCATTCATATTGAAAGCTTTCTTTCTCTAACAATGCTTCTTTCTCTTCCTTTGTGTGGGCGTAATATGTAACGTATAACTTTTCTCCATCATTCGTCCGAAATACGCCAGACAAAGAAGCACCATTCCAAGTAAATCCTTGAGGGAAAACCCCTTCTACCGTCGTTTGTCGTTGGTCAATACTTGGATATTCTTGCCATGTAAATAGAAAAAAACTGCTTGTAATGACGAAAATTAACCGACAAAAAGTAGACCACGATAATACACGATACAACAACCATCCACTATACGCAACAACGAAAAAAAGAGCGACCGTCGAACCTTCGACTACAAGAAACATAAAGGCAACGACGATCGCATCATGAATTAATCGATACGAACTCCAAATAACTCTTCCACCCTATCTTTATACGAGTCGAGCGAGCCTTCGTTTTTAGATTGAGCGAGTTCTTCTAGTAATTCTTGAACGAATGTTAATTTTTCCATTCGCAATGGATCCAATTGACGTTCATCATATGGAATTTTTTGAACATGTACACCGGATTCCATTAGGAGTTGAACAGCAAATGGATCATTTCGATAATCTTCTGCATAATATACGTGTTCAATACCTGCTTGAATGAGCGACTTTGTACATTGTAAACATGGAAAATGTGTGACGTAAATACTCGCACCACGTGTTTCAATTCCATATTTCGCACACTGTAATAATGCGTTCATTTCTGCGTGAATCGTCCGCACACAATGATTATCAACGACATGACAACCGACATCTGTACAATGAGCACTCCCTGTTACCGACCCGTTATAGCCACTAGCAACGATGCGATTATCACGCACGATCGTCGCACCGACAGAGAGTCGATTACACGTACTACGAACAGCGAGTAAATGGCTTTGCGCCATAAAAAACTGTTCCCACGTAACTCGTTTCATAATGTCACCTCACTTTACATCGATTTGATCAGCGATATTTTCAAATGTTTTCTCACCGATTCCTGATACTTGCATAATATCTTCTTTTTTCTCGAATTTTCCTTCTTTTTCGCGATGGTCAATAATTGCTGCTGCTTTAGCCGGTCCAATTCCTGAAATCGTCATCAATTCTTCCTCTGTCGCCCGATTAATATTAATCGTCTTTGATTGTTCCGATGCTGTAGGTGAAAAGCTTCCTTCTATTTCTTCTACCTCTTCGCCTTCTTTCGGAACGTAGACGACCATCTCATCTTCTAATCGAAGTGCATAGTTAAGAGAAGCATCATCTGCTACTTCAAGTAAGCCCCCTGCTTTTTCTATCGCATCAACGAGGCGATCACCTTCTGCCATCGTGTAGACTCCAGGACGTTTCACTGCACCTTTCACATCAACGACAACTTCTTCTAACAGAAAAGATTGATCTTCTACTTGTTCTTCATTCGCTATAGCTTCTTCATGGACCGATGGCTGTTCATATGTAAAAGTTGGCTCTTCTTTTGATGGATAAACGAAGAAAAAATAAATAATAAAACCGAAAACAGCAAATACGAGAGGAAGATAAGAGCGCCAATGCTCTTTTAGATGTTGAAGAACTTTCTCCATCTCCTTCTTCCTTTCGCTCTCTCGTAGTAATTTACATCTATTATAAAAAGCATACGTATATTGTCAAAAGAACTGAAAAGCTCTTTTTTATCCTATCGCTTCACTTTTTAAAAAAAGTCGTTTCTCTAATAGATTTACGTTCTTTTTTTAAAAACAAATGTTTAATCTTTTTTTACCGAAATAAAATAACGTGTGCTCTCTTCAAGATCTTCGTCATCTCCGATAACATATTCAATCGTAAATCCAACGTCTAATAACATGTTCAAATAAATCGTTGACGGATAAAACCATTGAGTGTGAGATTCTTCCTGGCGACGATAACAACCGCCTTCTTTTATATAAAAAAGGAGCGAGTAATCGACACCGTGCGGACCATTAGGCGCCGTTTCCCAAATGTACGATAATTGTCCATCATCGTAAACAAAAGGTGCTTCATATAGTAATATGTCTTTTTTATGTTCTGAATGAATATCGAATAAAAAAGTGCCGCCGCGTACTAAACTCGTATACACTTGTTCAAATAAACGACGAACATCTTCTAATGATTCCATATAATTCAAAGCATCTAATGTCGACACGACGAGATCTAGTGACTCTTTTTCCAATGTTATTTCTTCCATCGAACCGACAGACCAATGACCAGATGGCACATCTTTCTTCGCTTCTTCAATCATTTCTTCCGAACGGTCGATACCACTAACTATTGCTCCTTTTTCAAGGAAAAGCGCACCGAGACGCCCTGTTCCACAACCGAGGTCATAGATCTTTTTTCCATGTAAATCCCCGACTGTCTCTTCCGTTCGTTCAATATAAGAAGTGTAAAAATGTTCATCAATTAAATGATCATAAAACGTTGCAAGCGCCTCATATGCATTCATTCTTCTTGTCCTACCGTCACGAGTGGTGCATCACGCCACAATTTTTCTAAATTGTAATGATCGCGTTCATCTGTTTGAAAAACATGAACGACAATCGATTGCATATCAATCAAAATCCAACGACCTTCTTGAAAACCTTCCATCTGGCCAATTGTGATCTTTTCCTTCGCTGCAAGCTCAGCAACATTTCGTGCAATCGCTTGTGTCTGACGTGTCGTATCTGCATGTGTGATCACTGTATAATCACTTACAATCGATACATTTTGCATATCAAGCACAACGATATCTTCACCTAACTTGTCATCAATCGCTTCATATACTTTTTGTAATAATGTCATTTGATTATTTCCCTTCCTTTTTCATATGTTCATTATAACAATCAAGAGATGCTGGATAAACGAGCGAACGCTTTTCAATTAAAAAAGCGACCGTATGACGGATACTCGCAGCCATCGCATCGTCAAGTGACGCTGTTTCTGCTAACTGACGCAATGTTTCAACTCCTGGAAACTTACGACCTTCTTCGACTAAATCAGCGATATAAACAATCTTTTCTAACGACGTCATATGTGCACGCCCCGTCGTATGATAACGAATGGCATCCAATATGCCTTCATCTTCAATACCAAACTCCGTACGTGCGACAACTGCTCCTGCATGAGCGTGCCATAATTCATGATGATAATCGAGTACGCCTTGATCTTCTCCGTGACTTAAAATGAGCGATCGCATTGCTTCTTTATCCATAAATTTTGCAACATCATGTAAATACGCTGCGATGCGTGCACGTTTTTCTGATACTCCGTGACGATTCGCTAGCTTTTCTGCCATTTGAACGACTCGCTCGACATGAGCAAAACGTTCTTCCGGCATACGTTTAGCAATTTCTTTTGGCAGTTGTTCAATTTTCATACAACCGTTCCTCCTCTATATATCGTCTCACACGTTCTGGTACGTATCCTTCGATCGATCGACCCGTATGTAGACGTGACCGGATATTTGAAGAAGCGAT
Organism: Bacillaceae bacterium; assembly: GCA_030149685.1. The sequence goes on from JASLGI010000058.1 coordinate 6,659, forward strand.
ATCCATCGGCTCGATATCTACACGCACGATATCGTAAGTTGTTTCATTTTTCGTACCTGGTCGTTGTACACCGACGAAACGTATCATCTTAAGTAATTCGTCGATCTGATACCATGTCGATAAACTATCGACCATATCGCCACCGATAATAAAATAAAAATCGACATCTGGTTCTAGTTCTGTTAATGCTCGCATCGTTTCATACGTATACGAAGTACCTCCGCGTTTAATTTCATAATCAAACGCATGGAAATAAGGTACTTCTGCGACAGCTTCTTCGACCATTCGAAGACGATGCTCTGCTGAAACAGAGTCATCTTCTTCTTTATGTGGCGGTGTCGCTGCTGGCATGAAACGTACTTCATCAAGGTTTAATGCATCATAAACAGATTGAGCGATATGCATATGTCCGTTATGCGGAGGGTTAAATGTTCCTCCTAAAATACCGACTTTACGACGGGAGAACAATTTGTGGGTCCTCTTCTGCTTCTTTGTAAAGAACGAAAATATTACCGATTTGTTGAACGACCATGATTCCTGCTTCTTCAAATTTCGGCACCATTTCTTCTTTTTCTTCGAAACAATTTTGTAAAATATTCACTTTGATTAATTCTCGAACATTGATTGTTTCTAAAATTTGTTTCATCGCTGCTTCTGTTAAACCTTCTTTTCCAATTTGTGCAACTGGTTTTAAATGATGTGCTTTACTACGTAAAAATCGTTTTTGTTTTCCTGTAAGC
>JASLGI010000080.1 GCA_030149685.1 Bacillaceae bacterium
TTTGTCGTCGTTTGTAAAATGACATCATTTGCTTTCATCAGCTTTCTCCTTTCCCGCTAACTTCAAGCGAATCATACTGAATACACCGATACTTGCAATCGCAAGTACAGCGATTTCGAACATCGTATCAAATCCACGATAGTCAACGAGAATGACGTTGACGATATTTCCACCTGCAGCTAATGTTTCGACTGTTTCTTTATAGTATTCAGAAATAGATGGCAACATTTTTTGTGAATGTGATGCGAGTGAAACGAGTGTCACAGCAATACCGACACCGAGTGCGATAATAAAGTTCGTCACTTTGTTTCCTTTCGTCTCTCCGTAATCTTTTAACTTCGGCAAATGTTGGAATGCGAGTAAAAATAGAGCGACAGAAACAGTTTCAATGACGAGTTGCGTAAGTGCTAAGTCCGGTGCTTTAAACATAACGAAGAATAAAGCGACTGAATAACCGGTAGCGCCGAGTGCGATAAATGCACCCATTCGTGTTTTTGCAATGACGACATAAATAATTGCTCCGACTAATAAAATAGCGTTTAAAATTGTATAGATCGGTAATTCTGAAAAACTTTTCATATCGACGAGGAAGGCATCTTTAACGAACAATGTAACGATCGTACCGATAGCAATCGCTGCGAACATATAAATGAAGTATGTGCGCATAATTCCTGTCATATATGAACGAGATAAACGGTTCATTCCTTTTTCAGAGAAATCCATCGAAGCATCATAGAGACGGTTTAATGTGAACCATTCTGGTTGGATGGAATAAAGAGGTTGCCACTTATCTAATAAGTAATACAACATAAACCCAACGACGAAAATACCAATCGTCATCCATAGAGCGGGTGAATCCCATCCGTGCCATGCAGAAACGGTAATCGCAATTTCTGATGGATGTGTGTAAAGGTTTGGCTGAAATGCAAGCATCGCCGGCTTTAATAACCATTCGCCTACTTTATTTGGAATAAAGAAGACGAGAACGACGATTGACGCTAAAATGACTGGGGAAATGAGCATACCGATGGGTGCTTCTTTCGGTTGTAAAGGTAATGCGTTTACATTTCCTTTGCCAGTAAATGTACGGAAAATGAAATAGAAGCTATAAATGAAAGTAAATACACTTGCAATCCATGCAATAATTGGGAAGAGTATACCCCACGTATCAAAGTTGAATAAATCGAAATGACGTACTGCGAGTGTTGCTTCTAAAAACATTTCTTTACTTAAAAATCCGTTAAATGGTGGCAAACCTGCCATCGAAAGTGAGCCGATTAAAGCAACTGTGAAGCTGATCGGCATAATTGTCATTAATCCCCCGAGTTTTCGAATGTCACGTGTACCCGTCTGTAAGTCGACGATACCCGCGATCATGAAAAGGCTTCCTTTAAAGGACGAGTGGTTAATGAGGTGGAATACGGCAGCGAATGCAGCAAGTGTGAAAATCGCTTCATTCGAATGATACGTAATCGCACTTAAACCGAGTAAGCTCATGACAAGTCCGAGTTGACTCACGGTTGAAAAGGCTAAAATACCTTTTAAATCGGTCTGTTTGACAGCGAAAAATGATCCCCACAATAAGGTGAAAATTCCGACCCCTGCAACGAGCCAAATCCAAAGACTTGAGATAGCAAAAAGTGGCGTGAAGCGAGCAACTAAATAAATACCAGCTTTCACCATCGTTGCTGAGTGTAAGTATGCACTTACAGGAGTTGGTGCTTCCATCGCATCCGGTAGCCAAATGTAAAATGGAAACTGTGCGGATTTTGTAAATGCCCCGAGTAAAATGAGGACAAGTGCTACAATAAATAGTGGATGTGCAGCAATTTCAGGCGCTTGTGCTAACATCTCACGAATCGAGAATGTTTGACCAGCAATCCCTAAAATGATAAATCCACCGAGCATCATCAAACCACCGAATACGGTAATCATCATCGATTTGAGTGCACCGAAGCGTGAAGCATCTCGTGTGAACCAATATCCGATAAGTAAAAATGATGAAATCGATGTTAATTCCCAGAAAAGATAAAGTGTCATTACGTTATCTGACTGAACGACTCCGAGCATTGCGCCCATAAAGAGAAGAAGGTAAACATAGAAGTTCCCTAAATTTTCTTTATTTTTGTCTAAATAAAAAATGGAGTACAGTGTAACGAGTGCACCGATTCCTGTGATGAGTAAAGTGAATAAAATACTTAGTCCATCGATATAAGATGTAAAATAAATACCGAGAGACGGAATCCAAGAAAGTGTGGATTCAAGTGTTTCACCATTCATCGTTTGCGGAAGCATCGTTACGTACAAACTAAACAACACGACTGGTACGAGTAAGACGAACCAACCGGTATGTATTCGCGGAGCCTTTTTATACAAAAAAGGAATAAAAATAGCCGCGATCATCGGTATGAATATGAACCAAACAAAATTCAAGAAAAAATCCTCCTTCCAAATGAATCAATACGCTTCACTTTGTCATAAAGTATAACGCAAATATCGAACAATTGCATTGACTAGACTAAATGAAAAGTAGTTTTTTCGCGTTTTATCCTATATTATAGAAGATATAAAAAAGGTTGAGGTGACTTATGAAAAATCCGTACATATTTGGATACTTACCATTTATCACAACATTATTATTTAGTTTAACATTTGGCGTTTATAGTGTTGGATTTTCTGTCGACATATTTAAAGAAGTCGGACTTTATGCGGGATTGAACGAATTTTTGACAGATGTTCAAATTCGTTTCTCATTACTCATTGTGTTCGTCGTTATTTATTTTATGATTTTCGCGGCGTTGAAATTAATTGCAGAAACGATTCATGAAACAGCGATGCTTTTCTTTGCGAAAACATTTGATTTGAACAATTATCGAAAATTGCGTAGCGGAAATTTAATTTACTTTTTTGGGGCGCTTTTATCAGTAGCTGGTATTCAATCTCTTCTCGTTCTCGTCGGTATCTTTTTAGGTACGACAGTAATTTATGCACTGTTTATTTTCATTCAGTTAGGAAAAGACTTACCGATAGGAAATATCGTTGGCATTATCGTTTTTGAAATCGTTGTTTGGGCGTTACTCGTTTCATTGATCGCTTACAGTATTTTAAAATTGTATAATGGAATTATGGAGAGTTTACCGTTTATTGGTGGAGACTCTGTCGAAGTATAAAAAAGGTACTTGAACGCTAAGCGTTCAAGTACCTTTTTATTTATTGGCCTGTTTGTTGCACAGGTTGGAGTAATTCTGAAAAAGCGCGTAAGTGTAACTTGTAGTCGCTTGCATGTTTTGCTGATCGTCCATTATCATATCCGACCCAAAGTGCCGTTGAATATTCATCATTTAAACCAGCAATCCAAATATCTTTGTATCGGTCAGTCGTTCCTGTTTTAGCTCCAGTGAAAGAAGTTGTCTGTCTAACGCCTTTAGCTGTTCCGTTTATGACGACATCTTGTAGTAATGCTTTCATCGTTTGAGACGTTTGAGCAGACCATACTTGCTGAGGGTTTCTCTTTCGAACATATAGTTCTTTCCCGTCAAGTGCTCGAACGACACGAATGGCTTGAGGTTCGATGAATGTTCCATTGTGAAAGCTCGAGAATGCTCCCGCCATCTCAAGTGGAGTGACTCCGTACTGCAAACCACCTAGGGCAGCAGCATAGTTTCTATCAGCATCTGTTAAATGTTGAAAGTTTAATTTATCTACATATTCATATGCTTTTGGAATCGTCACTTTTCTTAACATTCGAACCGCGGTCGTATTGTGACTAAATCGAAACGCGTGTGATAATGTCGTCGTATCGTATTGTGCCCCGTGAATATTTTTAGGACAATAATTTCCAATACATACATCGCGACTATCAACAAGTGTGTTTAACGTATAATGACCACTTTCTAATAAAGGTCCATAAACGAGTAAAGGTTTAAAGGCAGAACCCGGCTGACGCACCGCTTGGTAAGCACGGTTAAATCCTGCTTTTTCATAATTGACACCACCAAAAATCGATACAATCTCATTCGTTTCATTTTGGATGACTGCTGCTCCTGCTTCAAGCGGAGACGGTTGAATAATTCTTTGTAATTGCGCATCGTCTCGTTTTTGTTTTACTGTATCGAGACCAGTTTCGATTACGAGACCATTTGTCGTCAATTCCTTCATCTTTTGTTGAAGTGTCAGTTGTGCTCGTTCACGTTCAGAGGAAGGTGCGTTTTTGTCGAGTGCTGCTGTTAATCCATGGCGTTTTGCCACAAGTTCTTCCAGTTCAGATAAGACGTAAGCGCTATAAGCTGGCGCAATATCTTTTTTTGGTTTAATACTTAACTGAATCGGTTCTTTCTTCCACGCTTCTGCTTGTTCGACAGTGATTACCTCATTTCGTGCTAACACATCTAACAAGCGTTCTTGACGTGTTTTTGTACGATCAAAGTTTTTCACAGGGTCATATAATGCAGGGTTGTTCGGAATAGCAGAAATGAACGTTACTTCAGCTTCTGTTAAGTTTTCTAAAGGCTTATTGAAGTAATAAGTTGCAGCTCCCCCGATTCCGTATACGCGGTTAGCAAAGTACATTTCGTTTAAGTACATTTCTAAAATTTCATTTTTTTCATAATGTTTCTCAACTTCTGCAGCATATAAAATTTCTTTTACTTTTCGCTCATATGTTTTATCTGTCGTTAAAAAACGCATACGAACAAGTTGTTGAGTAATAGTAGAAGCACCTTGTTGTTTATCTCCTCCGCTATTTGCAGCTACTGCACGTAAAATTGCAGCGATATCATAACCGCGGTGATCGTAAAATTGTTGATCTTCACTTTGAATAAAAATCTCTTGTACGAACTTTGGTACTTCATCTAATGTGACAGGTTCGCGCCATTCAATATATTGTTCAGCGAAAACATTTCCTCGTCGGTCTTTCATAATGACAGGAAGTTCGACAGGTTGTTCTTCTAATGTAAGTGATTCATTGAGTTGATCTTTATACTCATTGGCATGCGCCCATTCTTTTATAATCCCTTGTTGGAGTAGCGCTATGATTGGAACTAATAAGATGATGCTCATAAAACCTATCCATTTACGCATCATCACACCTCCTTTTATTCATTAATAATAGCACACCCCAATCATGAGGTGTGCTGAACTTTTATGATTTTGCAGACTCTTTTTCTAAAAACTGTTCAAAAGAGATATCGCTTCGACGAACAGCGAAAATTAATAAGAAAAATGCAAGGATGAATAAAGATCCTGTGACGGTAAAAACAGCAGCGATTCCGATATATCCACTAATGATTCCCCCGAACATTGGGCCGATAATATTTCCGAGGAAACGGAAACTCGTATTGTAGCCCATCATTTCTCCTTGAATTTGAACAGGTGCTTCTCGACGAATTAAAGCTGTAGTCGTCGGGATAAGTCCACCGACAGCGATACCGAATAATAAACGCCAAAAAATGAGTTGCCATAAACTCGTAACGAAAGCTTGCGGGACGATGAATAAACAAGCGAGCAGAAGTAATCCTGCTAACACTTTTTCATAGCCGATTCGGTCCCCAAGTTTCCCCCATTGTCGAGAAAATAAGAAGCTACCGACACCTGTTGCACTAAAAGTAAGGCCGGCTAAAAAAGCGACTTCTTCAGCTTCAGTTAAGTGAGAAACATATAATGACAACAAAGGTTGAATACTAAAGTTCCCGACTTGGATTAATGTTGTAACGACCATGATTGTCATCATAAGCGGATGAAACAAAATACTTTTGATGATCGTTTGACGTGAATATGAAGTTTCTTTTTTCTGCTTCTCTCGCTTCACTTCTTCAATGCCGAATAAAACGAGAATACCTGCAGTAGCTACAGCTGTTGCTGTAATAATGAATGTATATTGGAATCCGAAAGCATCCGCGAGTAAACCACCGAGAACAGGGCCAAATAATGTACCAGCAACACTGCCCATTTGTAGTGTTCCGAGGACACGTCCTGCTTCACCGCGTTTTGCTTGTGCAGAGATGAAAGCGAGAGATGTAGGAATGAATCCTGTAACGACTCCGTTCAATAATCGGAGCAAGAGGAATGTTTCTACATTGTTGACAAAACCCATGAGGAAGACAGATAAAGCAATACCTAATCCGTTAATAACGAGAACAGGTTTGAAGCCGAACTTGTCAGCGACTCTTCCCCAAATCGGAGACATGATAAATGCTGTAACGAATGTAATACCGAAAATGAGTCCTGCCCATTTTTGGACATAAGCATCCGAAAAATCGCCGAATGTTTCGATATACAATGATAAAAATGGCATAATCATTGTCATCGTACCGGCGACGAGGAAGTTCGCGATTAAAATAATAATAAAATTCCGTTTGTGCACGTTGTCCAATCTATGACCTACCTTCTATAATCGTGTATCTTTAGTATAGGCGACTTAAGGAACTTGTGAAAGAGACATGCTTTCTCATCGCAAGTAGAGACGGTGTATGTTAAAATGAACGAGCTAATCAAAAAGAGGAGGAATGGATATGTATCCACAATTAACGAAAGAAGTTCAAGAAGGCGAAGTTTTATTACGCATGAATACAACAATGGGAACGATTGCGATGAAGCTTTTCCCGGAACAAGCACCAAAAACAGTTGAAAACTTTGTAACACACGCGAAAAATGGCTATTACGATGGGACAATTTTCCACCGTGTAATTAATGGCTTTATGATCCAGGGAGGAGACCCACTCGGTTCAGGATTTGGTGGAGAAAGTATTTATGGAGCACCATTTGAAGATGAGTTCCATGAAGACCTTTACAATTTACGCGGAGCACTTTCAATGGCGAATGCTGGTCCGAATACGAACGGTAGTCAATTTTTCATCGTTCAAGCGAAAGATGCAATGGGTATTAAACCAGGAACTCCTGATGAGATTGTTGAAGCATATAAAGAGCATGGAGGTACACCACATTTAGATGGTGCACATACAGTATTTGGCCAAGTGATTGAAGGTATGGATGTTGTAGATGCAATCGCAGCGGTACCGACAATGATGTTCGGAGATAAACCTCATGAAGATGTAACGATTCAATCAATCGAAGTCGTATCAGAGTAAATTTGAAGACGAAGAAGTTGTTATCTACTGATTTCATAGTAATCAACTTTGCTCCTCTACACGTCCTTTGATATAGTATAGAGGAAGATGCACGATTAGAGGAGCTGTTCGAATTGACGAAAATTTATCGCGTCGGTGATATCGTAACAGGTCGTGTCACGGGAATTCAGCCTTATGGTATTTTTATAGAACTTGATGAAAATACACAAGGGCTCGTTCACATCTCTGAAATTACGTATGGATATGTTCGAGACATTCATCAATATGTTAATGTAGGAGAGACAATTCGTGTAAAAGTTATCGGGATCGATGATGATCGCCATCGAGTAAGTTTATCGATACGGGCTTTAAAACGTCCGCCACGTAAACAGCGTCGTTTTTTTGAAACGAAACATGCGTTAGAAAAACGTGTACACGAAAGAGATGAGATCGGCTTTCAATCATTGAAAGATAAACTGCACGAATGGATCGAAAAGACAGATATCAAATAAGGAGACCGCTTGAATTGAGTGCGTCTCCTTTTTCTATTGTTTGAAGAATTAGAATATATGCAATCGTCCGCTCGGATATGTTACAATAGCGGAAACAAAAACTTTCATAAAAGAGGCGAGCTAACGAATGACTGAAAATTTAAACGTATTTACGTCTACACAAGAAATTATCAAAGAAGCATTAAAACGACTCGGTTATGATACAGGTATGTATGAATTGTTAAAGGAACCTAAACGTATGGTAGAAGTTCGTATACCTGTACGCATGGACGATAAAAAGATTAAAGTATTTACAGGATACCGCGCACAACATTCAGATGCGGTTGGGCCAACTAAAGGTGGTATTCGTTTATTACCAGAAGTAAATGCAGATGAGATTAAAGCATTGTCATTATGGATGACATTAAAAGCGGGGATTGCTGATCTCCCTTATGGAGGTGCCAAAGGAGCAATCATTTGTGAGCCACGTGAAATGTCACAAGGAGAACTAGAGCGTTTAAGTCGAGGGTATGTTCGAGCATTGAAGGAAGTACTTGGAGCAAATATCGATATTCCTGCACCAGACCTCTATACAGATGCACAAATTATGGCATGGATGATGGATGAGTATAGTATGCTTCAAGGCGAAAACTCACCAGGTTTCATTACAGGAAAGCCACTCGTTCTTGGGGGGTCACTCGGGCGAACAAAAGCTGGGGCAGAAGGAGTAACGGTCGTTATTGAAGAAGCGGCTCGTCGACGAGGTATTGATATTGAAAAAGCGCGTGTTGTCGTTCAAGGGTTTGGGAATGCAGGAAGCTTTTTAGCGAAGTTTTTAGCAGACAAAGGAGCAACAATCGTTGGAATCTCGGATTCTAATGGGGCGCTCTACGATCCGAAGGGATTAGATATTGATTATTTACTCGATCGTCGTGACAGCTTTGGTACAGTGACGACATTATTTGATGATACGATTACGAATGAAGAGTTACTCACACTTGATTGCGACATTTTAGTACCAGCAGCGATTGAAAATCAAATTACGATGGATAACGCAGCGGATATTAAAGCAAAAGTCGTTGTAGAAGCAGCGAACGGCCCGACAACAGTTGATGCGACGAAAGCATTGACAGAACGTGGTATTCTCGTTATTCCAGACGTGTTGGCAAGTTCGGGTGGTGTGATCGTTTCTTATTTTGAATGGGTACAAAACCGAACAGGACGCTATTGGAAAGAAGAAGAAGTACGTGAGCGTATGCGCGAGAAGATGTTAGAGTCATTCGATGATGTTTATTCTTTTGCTGAAACAAGAAATATTGATATGCGCTTAGCAGCGTATATGATGGGTATTCAGAAAACTGCAGAAGCAGCACGTTTTCGAGGATGGGCTTAAGTAGTTTAACAATGATGATAAAATGCGGTAAGAAGGGAAACCTTCTTCCGCATTTTCATCTGAATACGCTAAAAAAGGAAAAGAAGAAAAAATCTCTTCTATATATAGGGAGGGGAAATGGGTGAAAGTAGAACAACCGACGATCCATCCATACATACCAATAATTATCGGTGTAATATCTGTAGCGATGTCTGCGATTTTCGTAAAGTTAGCAACAGCAGAAGCAGGAGTTATTGCTTTCTATCGGATGTTGTTTTCCGTTCTTATTATGTTTCCACTGTTTTATATGAAGTACCGTCATGAAGTGAAAGATTTAACGAAAAAAGATTGGATATATTCAACGATAGCGGGTGTTTTTCTTGCGCTACACTTTATTTTTTGGTTTGAATCTTTAAACTATACTTCTGTAGCTAGTTCGACTGTTCTTGTAACATTGCAACCAATCTTCGCTTTTATAGGTACATATTTATTTTTTAAAGAAAAAATTTCATGGCAAGCATTGTTATCAGCGATGGTAGCGATAAGCGGGAGTATTATTATTAGTTGGGGAGACTTTCAAATTGGCGGCACAGCCTTTTATGGAGATATGCTTGCGTTATTAGGTTGTGCGTTTATAACGACTTACTTGTTGTTCGGCCAAGATGTGCGCCAGCGCTTATCGTTGATCACATATACATTCATTGTTTATTCTATTAGTACGGTTGCGCTTTTCTTCTATGTTCTTATTAAGGGAGAGTCGTTTGGTCCTCATCCAGCGATGGATTGGGTTTGGTTTTTATTACTAGCAATTATTCCGAACTTATTTGGACATACATTATTTAATTGGTCGTTGCGTTGGGTAAGTACGAATGTCATCTCAATCGCTATCTTATTTGAGCCTGTAGGGGCTGCGATTATGGCTTACTATATCTTTAATGAAACATTATCTATGACTCAAATAATCGGCGGAAGCATTGTCATCATTGGGATTGGACTCTTCGTGGTTGATTTCAAAAAAATAAAAGCAAAGTTTTTTGCGAAAAAGGCTTGATTTTTATTCGGAGTATGTAGTATAGTATTACATGTCCTCAAGAGAGCGACATCGAAACGAAAGAATAAAAAGAAAATAAAATTCTTTTAAAAAAGATGTTGACATTGAAGTTGAGGGCATGTTATACTTTAGAAGTCGTCGAGAAAACGACCTAACAAATGAACATTGAAAACTGAACAGCAAATGTTGAACGAATTATTTGTTCGTTATCATTCGACCCCGTCGAGTGAAACGGATTTGGTTATAACATAGCCAGTTAAGAAATCGAGCTAATCGAATTTCTACATTATATGCTCAAGTGAGCAACTATGATGGAGAGTTTGATCCTGGCTCAGGATGAACGCTGGCGGCGTGCCTAATACATGCAAGTCGAGCG
>JASLGI010000107.1 GCA_030149685.1 Bacillaceae bacterium
TATTCGAACTTTACAGAAATATATGATGCAGAAAATATAACAAAGGTTACCAAAAGTTATCAAGATTTAGATTTTGTGCTTGTGGATGAGGAATATGTAACAAATCGTTGGTACCAAGATGTTCGAGCGCAAAATAAAGAAATCTATTTAATTTTACTTTCTCGTACTGGAAAAGACTCTTTTCATAATGAACAACTTTTCTTTTTAGAAAAACCTTTGACGATTGAAAAAGTGAAGCAATGTATTGCAATATTGAGAAATCAAGTAGAAAATATACAACAATTTAATGACACGATTATACATAGTCATGTTTTACCGAGAGCAGAGTTCATGTCAGAATCTTTAAAGGAATTAAAGTGGAGAACGAAAAAAGTGAAAGAACTCTTTTATTACTTATATCATTTCAAGGATACAAAATATTTGGATACGCTTACGATTAGCCGTAGATTATGGCCGACTCGAGATGTAGAAGCTGCGAAAGGGTTGCTTCATACGACAGTATATCAGCTACGTAAAACGCTCGAACAACATGGAATTCGACAAGCAATTACATTTAAAAATCGAATGTACCATTTAGAAATTGATGTACGGACCGAAGTGGAAAGAATTTACGAACAGATGAAATTACCACGAAGTGAAAATGTTGTGAGACGAGTTCGTGAACTGTACAAAGGAGAATATTTGCAAGAAGAAAATTACATATGGGCAGCGCCATTTCGTCAACAATTTCACCGTGAAGTAGAAGCGTATTTGAGTGAATGTGATCTCATTGAAAAAGAAGATGAATATGTCCATCCATCTTCTTTAGAAAAATCGATAAGTTCTACTCTTTAGAAAAATTAGAGGGCTATATTTCTAAAGAGATAGTAAATAACGGCTATATAGTTCAGTGACTTGAGTTGGTAAATCGAGTCCTAATTCGTCATTCCATTGATTTTGTGCTCGGTCGTACCAATGAGTTAAATGGTGTAACTGTTTGTGCTCACCAAAATGTTCGAAGATGGCAATGATCCATTCTTCACTTAAAATATCAATATGTTCAACATGTAATAAAAGTTGGTCTAAAAGTGGTTCGGAAATTAAATTATGTTTTAATATGTCGAGTAAGTAATGTAACCATTTCGCTCGTATACTTTCACGATCGATATGTGCCCATTCATAAGCTTGTCCTGCAAAATAATCACCTTGATAAAGTTCCAGAGCACGCGCTACTTTTTGTTCAGAAAAATTGGCGTCGTTCACAATAGATAGCCATTCATCGTAGTCGGATTTCGTGCTTACATTTAAGTGATAAATTTTATTGCGAAGGGAAATAGGATTTTTATAGCCTAATTGAGATAAAGTTTTTCGCAATTGATAAAAGGTAGAATGCATGAGAGCTGAGGCTTTTTCCTCGTCTAAATTAGGCCAAAGGGAAGCGATAATAAAATCGCGAGTCGTCGCTTGGTTTTCGTTATGCCAAAGTAAAAAGAACAATTCTTCTACTTTTTTAGTTCTCGCTTGAATCGGCGTGCGATCGAGAAGACACCATTGCGCTTGTCCGAAAGCTTGCACATAAATCGTTTCTTGAGACGTCTCTTGCTCTTCTGAAGAAGGGTTTGAGGCGTTATTTTGGTTAATGTAAGGTGTCACACGAGAAATCGTTTTTGTAACTCGAGCAGTCGTGACAGGTTTCATTAAATAGTCGATCGCATTAAGTTCAAAAGCTTGCACTGCATAATCAGAATAGGCGGTCACGAATACAACTTTCACATGTGGATATAATAAATTAATTTGTTCAGCGACATCCAGTCCAGAATAATGCCCTAAATTAATATCTAAAAAAATTAAGTTAGGTTCGAAATCTTTAATTAATTTTAGTACTTGAGAACCTTCTGTCGTTTCAGCGACAACTTGAACAGTTGGAATATCTTTTAATTTCGCCTTTAACATGCGTAAGGCGAGCGGTTCGTCATCGACTAACATAACACGGATCATCTTATCTATCTCCTTTTGTGTACGTTGAAAGTTATTGTATATATCGTATATTTCACTCTTTTCTTTATGATACACAAAGGAGAATAGCGGAACAAACGAAATGTAAGTGAAGTTTTATTTTTTATGTTCAGAAAAGTTTCAGTTTTTGTTCATAGGTATATACGTACAATTTTAAGTGATAATAAAGTACTTAATCTTTATTAACTACTATTTAAAATAAAAGAAAGGAGATTACTATGAATAAATACGTTAGGATGCTCATACTGACGATTTTCATGGTAGGACAACTCGTCTTATCACCGTTAAGTATGTTACAAGCATCTGCATCATATGTACCAGAAGTTGCATACGATGGAACAACGGTGGAAAAAGCGACAGTCGAAACGTTTGCAGAAGACGCAGAAATAGAAACGGCTGAAGCAATGGACCCGGAGATAGAATCCGATCCGGCATCGGATACGAAAGAAGGTGAACCTAACCAATCACCTGAAAACGAACAAACAACGGAAGGTGAAACTCAAGCACCGAACCTAGAAACACCAGGAGAGGAAGGGAACGACCCAGCACCCTTACCTGAAACCGTTGACGATGAACAAAAACTTCAAGACGAATCATCTTCTGAAGAAGTAACGGAAGATGAAACGGAAGAAGCAACAGAAGAAGAGGACGAAGATAGAACAGCTCAAGATGAGGTTTCAGACGGTCAATTACTAAGCGCTGAGCAGCTCGACTTTCATTTCAAGTCTATGGTAATCGGTAATGTAACTGTTACAGACGCAGCGTCAGCTGAAAATGTCCGTCCAAAATCTGGCGAATCCGTAACAGTGAATTACAATTTTAAATTAAATACAGATAGCGGAAATGCTCCGATTCGAGAAGGGGACTATTTTACGTTTCAGTTACCACAAGCATTGTTAGTATTTGACCAAACATCACTC
>JASLGI010000120.1 GCA_030149685.1 Bacillaceae bacterium
TTAGCAATAAAAAGAAAATGTAAATTAAGCGAAGCTAAAAACTATCAAAAACAAAGACGGAAAGTCGCAAGAATACATGAGAAGATCGTCAATGCACGAACAGATTACTTACATAAAATCTCTACTGAAATCATCAAAAACCACGATGTGATTGGTATCGAAGATTTACAAGTATCAAATATGCTAAAAAATCGTAAACTATCTAAAGTAATTAGTGAAGTTTCATGGCATCAATTTAGAACTATGTTGGAATATAAAGCCAAATGGTACGGTAAGCAAGTAGTAGTGGTATCTAAAACGTTTGCTAGTTCTCAACTCTGTTCAAACTGTGGATACCAAAATAAAGACGTTAAAAATCTCAATTTACGTAAGTGGACATGCCCGTCATGTCATACACATCACGATAGAGATATTAACGCAGGACAGAATCTAAAACAAGAAGCTGAAAGACTTCTAACCGTAGGGACTACGGGGATAGCCTAATCAATTAGCGTTCGTTAGAACGCTGTACTTAGGAATCCACTACGGCTTTAGCCTAGTGGTAGTTCAAAAAGGTCACAATGAAGCTTATACTTCTTTTTTAACGATGATTGATTGTTATATATAAGTAGCGAAGTTATTGACATGATTTCAAAAAAAGTTGACATAATTGCCAGTTCAAAGCAAAAATAAATTAGAAAATAAAAGTATTATCCGACGTATGTAACCAATCAAACAAATAATCACAAAACAATAAAAAAGAAAATAAAAACACCTCTAAATATATAATTAGAAGAAATATCTCCTAATATGTACTTAAAGGTGTCTTTCTTTTATATAAGAAGCGCACTTAAGAAAATAATAATAGCGCCTCCAGATGCAATAAGCATCGGATACATCAGTGGTTCTTTACGAATAAGGTTCACAATCATTTTCCCTAAGCCGAGAAAACCGACAAGTGCCCCTAAGATGAATACAGCGATTGCTGCTTTCATCACTATCACCTGACTTTCTTCAATAATTCAAATTACAAATCTCTTTCCTCTGAACGATTATACGCATTTAATAAGCGTTCTTTCAACTGCTCTTCCATTTGAGCAATTTCTACTTCTGCTTCTTTACGTGCACGACGTCCTTCTGCTTGGATATCCAACGTTTCTTCGATCGTCTCAATTAAATTTTGTTGAGTAACTTTCAACGTTTCAATTTCTACAAGACCACGTTCATTTTCTTTCGCAGTTTCAATCGTATTTTGTTTTAACATTTCAGAGTTTTTGAGTAGTAAATCGTTCGTTGTTTTTGTTACAAGCTTTTGTGACTCTACAGCATGTTGCTGATTTTGTAATGTCAAAGCAATGGCAATTTGATTTTTCCATAATGGAATAGCTGTCATAATCGACGACTGAATTTTTTCAGCTAACGTTTGGTTCGTCTGTTGAATCATACGAATTTGTGGCGCACTTTGGATAGCGATTTGACGAGAGATTTTTAAATCATGCGTTCGTTTTTCTAAGCGATCTAATAATGCTCCCATATCGTTTAACTCTTGCATATCCATTTGATCACCAGAAGCTTCTGCTTTTTGTTTTAAAAGAGGTAACACCTCTTGTTGAATTTCTTCTTGCTTCATTTCAGCAGCTGCAATATAAATATTTAACGCTTGGAAGTACGTTTTATTTTGTTCATACAATTGGTCTAGTTGGCGGACGTCTTGCAATAAACCTTCTCGTGCACGCCCTAATTGTACACTAATTTTATCGACTTGCGTGCCGAGTTTTTCATACTTTGTCATCATTTCACGAACAGATTGTTGTGCTTTTTTGAAGATTCGTTTAAAAAAACCTTTTTCTTCTTGAGGTGCTAATTCATCAGGATCTAACATTGATAATTTTACCATAAGTTCATTCAATACATCACCGATTGGACCAACGTCTGTCGCTTGCACTTGATTCAACATATTGTGTGAAAATGTCGTTAATTCCTTTTGCGCATTGACACCATAAGTGATAAGAGCAGTTGAGTCATCTAAAGGAATTTGTTTAGCGAGCTCACGTGCTTTTTCCTGTTCTTCAGTTGTTAATCGATCAGCGATTTCCGTTACTGTTTTCGTCGTTGGAACTGGTGGTGTGTTTTCTGTCGGAGCTATTTCCATCGTTGGCATTGATAGTAATTCATCTAACTTTTTCTGTTGCAAGTCTTTTTCATTTGTCATTTGCATCATCTCCCTTAGGGTTATCAAGTAATTTTCGTTTTTTCAATGAAACATCTAAATAATCAAGATCAAGTTTAAGTCGTTCGACATCTGTTGCTCGGACGCGTTTTAAATCCGTTTCTAATAAAGCAGTAACATCCATTAGTTTGTCACGAGCTTCTTGTAACGCAATTTGCATATTCGCATCCCTTACCGGTTCTCCTGAAAGTTCTGCATAAGTTGTCATAATTGATACAGCTGTATCTAAATGCGCGTAGAAGAACGTATCTACGTAATAAAACTTTTGAGGATTTTTCTCTACATTTTGAATAATGCGTTCAGTTAATTGAATAATCTCGTTCATTCGCTGAAAAGAATAGTTTGAACGAATATTTCGATAAGCAAACATTAACTGACGTTTTTTACGACGTGCTTCTGTTAAATGGTGATGAATCTCTTTATATTCTACTCTCGATAATCCTGCGGCTTCTGCCTCTTTTTTATTTTGTAAAAAGTGACCGAGTTGTACAATCCCCCAATAAGAAAGAATCCAAGGAATCGTTACTAAGAAAAATTGGCCGCTACTTATATTGATCATCGTGATTAATACGACGATACTTACCGAAAATGCAATTAAATGGCGTGTAAGAAAATATTTCAGTCGTTTTAACATATTACTCGCCTCCTTCTCTTTTCATACGTTTCAAGTAAGTAAAAAGTTTCATCTCTCTACTAGTATACGCTAATTTCTTTTTAACGGATATGAAAAAGCTAAGAGGGTAAACAAAGAAAATCTATCTAATGACCTAATTTTCAAAAAATAGAGCAAATACCATTTCAAAAGGATTTATTTTTGTTAGAATAAAAGTAATTCAGTTTTGTAGGAGGAATAGAAATGTTTGAAGTAGTTTATATGAAAGCTGACTTTGAGCCATGGTGGATGTTTGAAGGTTGGGAAGAGCATATTGAAGATTGGACAGCTTTTACATCACTTAATGAAGCCATTGCTTATTTACAACAAACTGTTCAATCGATGAAAGCGCAGTATGAATTTGTCGAGGCACGAAAAAATAGTTACATTGCTTTTTGGACAACTGCTGAACAATGTTTCTGTGAAGATTGTGATGATGATCTGCAAACATATCACGGCTTAATTTTTATGAAAAATGGGAAGCCTTATGCGTTAGATCTCTATACGACGGTAGGAATTGAACAAAAAGAGACAAAGTTTTAAGAAAAGGTTTGACAAATGAATTCATTGTGCTATAGTTAAGGTAATGAACGAGGCGGGAAAGACACGACTCACAAGCAATAGTATCACCGAAGTTAACGTATTCACATATTATAAAAAGTGATCGGCGTTGTCGGTACTTTTTATAATATGTGAATTTTTCTTTTGCGACAAGTTCATGTATTACTAGCATTTATTATTTGGAGGTTTTTTCACA
>JASLGI010000129.1 GCA_030149685.1 Bacillaceae bacterium
AAACCTTTACCTGTTTCTTCGTATGCATCTTTCTATTTAGCTAAAAAGTGATTAAATACAAAACGAGAACAACCTATCGTTTTAGCAATTAATACTTCTTGTTTTTTATTTGGATATATACGAAATTTATAGGCTTTATGAATTAGTATCGATTTTCACCCCCTTTTTTTACATATAACGAAAGTGTATGTAAATTTAGTAAGTATATCAACAATCTACTAGGGAGGTGGTGAGGTGATTGAAGCGAGTACCTAAACTAATTAATTTTCCTGTTGATTGAGTAGTACGAATCGAGGAATATAGGGAACAACATAACATCCGAACTTTTTCAGGAACTGTTTACGAATTGATACGGAAAGGGCTAGAAAAGTAAGGTGGCTGTTCAAAAGTAGATCCAAACGCAAGGAAATCAGGGCTTACACCCCCTAGCCTAAAGGCATAGGGGATGTAAGCCCGATTCTTATGAAGGTTTAACGAAGTTGGGCAAATACTTTTGTCGTGACATAAAATTGTTCTTTGTCATTTGTATCTGCTTCGTCTCGTGTAAATGTAACGTTATAATCGAGATTGTCAAAATTCATCGTCAGTCGATCCCATCCCGTATACTTCAACAGCTCATCGCCAGAGTCTACGTAAACAGCAGATAATTTTGATTTGTTTAAAATTTTACTATCTTTTGGATCGTACGATAAATTGATATTCGCAATAATTTCATCGCCATCGATGCGGACGTCGAGTAATTCATCCCCTGCTCGAAGCCCGTATGTTTCGATGATATTTTGCGCAATTTCTTCTGTTACATCTCCTTCTGTTGCATAAGTAGAAGCTTTGACATCATTTGACGATTTTGTTTGATCGTTCGCGTCGCCAGAGCATGCCCCGAGCAAAAAGGCTAAAGACAACGTGAACGCAAGCATGAACCATTTGTTCATTGTAATCAACCCCCTTAAATAAAGAATATACACATATTTTCTATTTAGTCAAGGAAAATATGTACTTTAAACGTAAAATTTCTACTTCAGTTCGAAATAAGATAGGAGAGGGATGCTTTGGATGAAATAGGAACAATGTGCTATAATTGAAAGTAAAAGGGAAAGGATGATTCGATGAGCAAAAATCAAATTCACGCAGCAGTTAAAGGAGTTCAAGAAGAAGGGGTAAGAACGTCTCTTCACGTTCGTCAGTTTAGACCTTTCATTGCAGATGAACCAGCATCACTCGGAGGAACAGATGAAGGGCCGAATCCGGTCGAATATGTTTTGTCTGGACTTGTCGGGTGTAAATCAGTCATGATTGCGATCATCGCTAAAGAATTGGACTTTGTATATGAAGACCTTGTTATTGAGGCGGATGGTTCATTAGATATGAGAGGGTTGATGGGGTTCAAAGGGATCTCTCCGAATTTTCAACGAGCATCGGTACATATACAGATGAAAACGACCGAAACAGACGAGCGAATGAAGGCCTTGTTAGAGCGTGTAGGGAAACGTTGTCCTGTCATGGCGTTATTTACAGAATCGGGTATTCCGGTTGACGTGACGTGGACATTGACTGAATAATGCAACGTTTGGGCGACTTTTCAAATTTAAAGAAAAGTCGCTCTTTTTCATCTAGTCATCTCTACCCAATGTGTATAAAAACAGTAAGGATAGAAGGCTTATTTTGGGAGTTATTCCTAGAAAAAAGTAGGAGAAAATGGCAAGATGCTTATAAGTCTTTGATTCATCAAAAAAATACAATGAAATGCAAGGAGTGATTGAATTGGATAAAAAAGATTTTATTACGTATGACGCTGTAGAGTTAGCCGGACTCGTTCGAGCAAAAGAAGTGACACCTCTAGAACTTGTTCAAGCGAGCATCGCCCAGCATGATGAAGTGAATGGAATAATGAACGCGGTCGTTCATCATCGGTTTGAGCGTGTATTAGAGGATGCTGCGAAAGTAGAGGAAGGACGCCCGCTAAGCGGTGTACCTTTTTTATTAAAAGATATCTCTCAGTCATTAAAAGGCGAACGGATCACGAGTGGTGCTCGTTTATTTGAACAATTTCAAGCAGAAGAGACGAGTCATTTTGTACGTACATTAGAAGAAGCTGGACTTTTATTTACAGGATTTACGAATACTCCTGAATTTGCGCTAAAAAATATTACAGAGCCGAAATTGCACGGACCTTCTCGAAATCCGTGGAATAACGATCATACACCAGGAGGTTCAAGCGGTGGAGCTACGGCTGCTGTAGCAAGTGGTATCGTTCCTGTAGCAGGAGCGAGTGACGGAGGAGGTTCAATTCGCATTCCCGCATCATTTACGAGTTTGTTCGGTTTGAAGCCGACAAGAGGGCGTACAGCTGTCGGACCAGGAGTCGGACGTAATTGGCAAGGAGCAGCAGTAGACTTCGTCGTCAGCCGTACGGTGCGTGACAGTGCTGCTTTACTCGATGCGACACAAGTTCTTCAACCAGGGGCTGCCTTCCACGTCCCCCCTTATGAGAATTCTTACTTACAAACTTTGAAACGTGTACCGACCGAAAAATTAAAATTTGCTTATTCGTTAGAGTCACCGGTAGGAACGCCTGTTTCTGAAGATGCAAAGCGCGCAGTGAAAAAAGTTTTACAGTTAGTCGAATCGAAAGGTCATTACGTAGAAGAAGTGACTCCGAATATTGACGGTGTCGATTTAATGAGAAACTATTACTTAATGAATAGTGGCGAAATGGCATCTGTCGTCGATCAACTTGAACAAGGGTTACAGCGACCTGTAGAACCGGATGAGATCGAACTTGAAACGTGGATGCTTGCACATGCAGGAGAACATGTGTCAGCAAAAGAGTATGCACAAAGTCTTGGCGCTTGGGACCAAGCCGCAATTGAAATGGCACGCCTCCATGAAACGTATGATTTTTATATTACACCGACGACAGCGTTTACTGCGCCAAAGATCGGAGAATTATCGCATACAGAAACGTCTGAAGAAAAGTGGCGCGATCAAATGTTAAGTACGGACGATCCAGCGAAAAAACAACAATACATTTATGAAATGTTTGAGCCGAGCTTAACGTATTCACCATTTACACAACTTGCAAACTTAACCGGACAACCAGCGATGAGTTTGCCTGTACACGTAGCAGAAAATGGTTTACCGATCGGTGTACAAGTAATGGCAAATAAAGGCGAAGAACATCGTCTTTTACAATTCGCTTCATTCGTTGAGCAATCACCGATTTGGGTCGGAATGAAAGGAAATCCTCATTTTGACTAATGATGAACGTACTCCTTTAGAAGGGGTACGTTTTTTGTAAGCGAACGAGTCGAGAAAGTCGACAAAACATGATATGATGAGGAAAAATGTGAAACCGTTCACAAAAAGGAGAGTATATTATGCGTTATGTAATTGTAGGTGGCGACGCAGCGGGGATGAGTGCTGCGATGGAAATTACTCGTCACGATGAAACAGCTGAAATTACGACTTTAGAAAAAGGAGA
>JASLGI010000167.1 GCA_030149685.1 Bacillaceae bacterium
ATGCGTGGAGAAGATGCCCTACCGAATATGCGGGAGTTCGGAAAAGAAATCTTCCCATTATTTGAAGGTCGCGGCGGGGGGAGCCCTAAATTCATTCAAGGCGGGGGACCAAAAGTAAATATCAGCGCCCAACAGTTACTAGATGAAATGATTACCCGTATTTCCCTCGTCTAACGACAAAAATCCTCCCGTCCTTACCGGACAGGAGGATTTTTAAAAGGGAGTGTTTCGTATATATTAGTTTTTGCCTAATACTTCGTTCCAATCAATTGTTCCATTTTTCACTTGTTCACGTTTTTCTTTGTCCATAATATCAGATGGACGATCGCCATTTGGCCAATCTTTTTCAGGTGTTGGGTAAGAATCGCGATCTTGTGACAAGATGAACGCTGCTAAGTCAGCTGCTTCTTGGTCTGACAATGAGTTTTCTTGCCCGATTGGCATGTTACGTTGAATGTATCCTGCCATTTTGCCCATACGTGCGAGTCCTGCTCCATCGTTAAATGAACCTGAACCCCAAAGGGCTGGACCTGTGTTCGAACCTGTTCCTGAACCGTCACCTGCGTGACATGCGATACAAGATTGATTGTACAATTGTTCTCCTGCATCTACATCTGGAACTGGTACATCATCCATATTGTTAAGGTGACGCCAGTCTAATTCAGCACCGACTGGAATTCCTTCTGAAATGTAAGTTAAGTAAGCGACCATCGCTTTTAAGTCTGGATCATTCGCTTCGAATTTTTGACCGTTCATACTACGAATCATACAACCGTTAATACGGTCTTCTAAAGTAACAATTTTACCTGAACGTGGGATGTACATTGGATACACTGCAGATACACCGACCATTGATGAAGAATTCTCATCCATACCTGCACCTGCGTGACAGCTTGTACAAGATAATTCGTTGACGAGTTTCTCACCATCTTCTGGTGTCGCTGCTTCACTGCGTAATACTTCTGATGTGTTGTTCGTTAATTCATAACCTCGTAAAATTGCTTCACCTAATGGACCTTCTGGTACATCATCAAGCGATGGCGGGTTATGTGCAATTTTGCCTCCCGCTACTGCTGCAGGTGCTGTTGTTTCTTCTCCACCCGCTACTTCTTCTGTGTCTTTCGGCGCTTCAGCACGTTTCTCTTGTGCCACTTGCATACCGAACATAGATACTACCATAATTAAGCCGACTATAAAAATACCTGCTATTAATGGAATTGGTAAACCTTTTTTGTTATTCATTCGTGTAACCTCCTTTTATCTCTTTCTGTTACCTTCAAATTATCACACTTTTTACGATAGCGTCTATGCCTTTTTCACAATACAGAAGAGATTGCTTATAAAGTTTTGACATTTCAATTACAGACTTTTTAACATCAGTCGATTATTCATACTTTCTTCACTTATCACTTCACATTTTCTTTTTACAAAGGACTTTTGGCTATTCTTAATAATACTAATTCTTTATAAGGTATATAAATGATAATAATAATCATTTAAAAGGGTTTTTAGACGCTATTTTTTTGAATTTCATGTAAAATATTGAGTATAGATAGGAGGTTTTTTAGATGTTTTTAGCGTGGAATGAAATTAAACGCAATAAATTACGTTTTTTTCTTATTACAGGTGTATTGATGCTCGTCGCCTATCTCGTGTTCTTTTTATCTGGTCTTGCTACGGGACTTCAAACATTAAATCGAGAAGCTGTCGATTCTTGGAAAGCAGATGCGATTGTCTTAACGGATGAAGCAGACAAAAGTTTATTCCAATCGATTATGTCTGCCGATAAAGAGTCTAAAATTA
The DNA here is from genome assembly GCA_030149685.1 of Bacillaceae bacterium. The sequence continues at coordinate 1,804 of JASLGI010000167.1, forward strand.
AGGCAGATGCTGTAGCGCCAATTGGACAATTAAATGCAATCGCAAACAATGACGGCGAGAAGCAAAATATTTCTTTATTTGCCATTGAGCCGGATTCTTTTATTATGCCAGATGTTATTGAAGGAAAAGCATTTAAAAACAAATTTGAAGTAGTCGCGAGTGAAACTTTGAAGTCTGAAAACTTCACAATTGGAGATAAGGTGAAGTTATCAGGATCAGATGATGAATTGACAATTGTCGGTTTCATCCCCTCAGCACGTTTCAACGTAGCACCAGTACTTTACTCGGATTTTGATACATTCTATTCCATTAAATATGGGGAAGCGAGCGAGACTAACAATACGAAATTAAATGGTTTCGTCGTTCAATCCGACGATGTAGATACGATTACGAAAGATTCGGAGTTAGAAGCGATTCCAATCGAAAACTTCATTGAAAAATTACCTGGTTACTCCGAACAAAATATGACATTAAATTTCATGATTTATTTTTTACTTATCATTTCAGCAGTCATTGTTGCCATTTTCTTATATGTGCTTACGGTACAAAAAATCAACATCTTTGGTGTTATGAAAGCTCAAGGTATTTCGAGTGCTTATTTAGCCCGCTCTGTCGTAGCTCAAACATTCATTTTAGCTTTCGTAGGAGTAGCTGTTGGGCTTGGACTCGCTTTACTTACTGGAGAATTTTTACCTGATGCGGTTCCTGTGACATTTGACTTGCCTATTTTACTCACCTATGGAGCAATCTTTGTCGTAGTGGCTATTTTAGGTTCTCTATTCTCTGTACGTACAATTGTCAAAATTGATCCATTGAAAGCGATAGGAGGTTAAAACGATGACAGTTTTACAATTACGTAATGTTTCAAAATCATACAATGATGGTTCAAAAACAATTGAAGCTTTAAAACCAACTAATTTTGAGGCAGAGCGTGGAAAGTTAATCGCGATTATTGGACCATCTGGATCAGGGAAAAGTACATTTTTAACGATTGTTGGGGGATTATTGAGCCCAACGTCAGGTGAAGTGATTATTAATGGACGCTCTTTATCAAGATTAAATGAAAAGAAACGTTCTAAATTGCGATTAGAGGAAATTGGTTTCATTTTACAAGCCTCAAATGCGGTTCCTTTTTTAAAAGTGAAAGATCAATTTAAATTGATGGATCGTGTCAAACAAAAAAATATGCGTTCAAATCACTTAAAACAATTGATGAGCGACCTCGGGATTTTAAAACTTAAAAATAAATACCCTACTGACTTATCAGGCGGTGAACGCCAACGATTAGCGATTGCTCGAGCTCTATACACAAATCCTTCCGTAATTTTAGCAGATGAACCTACCGCTTCTTTAGATTCAGAACGTGCTTTTGAAGTGATGAAACTTTTGCAAAATGAAACTAAAAATAAAAACACGACAACGATTGTTGTGACACACGATACACGTTTACTCGATTACTTCGATCACGT
>JASLGI010000186.1 GCA_030149685.1 Bacillaceae bacterium
CTCCTCCGTTAAAGCTTCAATGATCGGCACGACGCGTTCAATTTCTTCTTCTACAGATACAGGCGCATGTCCTGGACGCGTCGATTCCCCACCGACATCGATGATCGTCGCTCCTTCTTCTAACATTTCTTTTGCACGAGCGACTGCTCTTTCTTGTTCATTAAACTGACCACCGTCTGAAAATGAGTCTGGTGTTACGTTTAAAATGCCCATCACATATGTTTGTTCAGCGAAGTGAAACGTTTCTTCTTTGCACGTCACCGGGCGTTTATAATGCGATAAATTCACGATTCATCCAACTCCTTTTGTAATTGTTCAATATACGCTGCATGCAACATTTTATAAAAATGACCGTCGCGGCCGAGTAATTTCCGTCCATTTAATGATTTTAAAGGAACGACTTCTTGAATCGCATTCGTCACAAACACTTCGTCCGCCCGAAGTAGCTCTTCTACTGGATAAGCACCGATATGATGCGAAATATCGAGCATTGGAGCAAGCTCTAACAACATTCGACGCGTCGTTCCTTCAAGTGCGCCTGTTTCAACAGACGGTGTGAAAAGTTCTCCTCTTCGCGTCCAAAAGACATTCGACGTAATCCCTTCTGCAACAAACCCTTCTTCTGTTAAGAAAATGCCTTCACTTTCTTTTAATGAATCGATTTCTAATCGTCCTCGGACATTGTTTGCATAGTTATGTGACTTATGACGAACGTTACTTTCACGTGTATTGCGACGCGTATTTAAAATAAAGCCTTCTTTTTCTGTGCCTCGTGGCGCAACTTCTAATGGCTTTGAAAAAATTAAAACGTGAGGCGACGTATAGACGTTTGGGCGTAAGCCGATTCCTTCTTCACCTGCTGTCACATTTAAACGAATGTATACATCCTCCCCAGCTGCTTCATATAATTGGTGGACTGCTCGTTTTACATCATATTCATTGTAAGGGAGTTCGATTCGATAATCACGCATCGCGCGCATCAGTCGTTCCCAATGAAGGGACCAAAAAGGGATTTTTCCTTCATATGTGCGAAATGTTTCAAAAAATCCAAGTCCGTACAAAAAACCGTGATCGAGAGGAGAAATACGGATTTCTTCTACCGAACAAACCGTTCCGTCATACCAACAATTCATTCTTTTTCTTCCTTTCGTAATTGTTCTTCTGCTTGCCAGAGTGCGCGACCTTTCGTTAATGACTCTTCATATTCTGAATGAGGGTCTGAATCGATCGTAATTCCTGCTCCTGCTTGCACATACATGTTTCCTCCATATAAAAGTGCTGTACGAATTAAAATATTCCATTCAACGTCACCGTTAAAGCCGATCCAACCAAGTGCCCCTGTATACAATCCACGCTGGACCGTTTCGAGACGTTCAATCATCTCAAGGGTCGGTACTTTCGGGTCTCCCGTAATCGAACCTCCTGGGAAAATCGCTCGCACCCACTCGCTCATCTGAACTCCTTCATTCAATTGACCTTCTACTTCTGAAACGAGGTGGAAGACGTGTGAATACGTTTCAACGACTTGCGACGCTGTTACTTGTACAGTTGAAGGGTCGCATACTTTACGAAAGTCTTTACATTCAAGTTCGACGAGCATTTCATGTTCGGTCATATCTTTTTCGCTCGACTGAAGCGCTCGGCGGTTTGTTTCGTCTTCTTCTTTCGTTTCACCTCGGCTCGCTGTTCCGCCGATTGGACGTGTCGTGACGATATTCCCACGTTTTCGTAACAACAATTCAGGTGAACCGCTCACAATATCAATAAACGGTGTCGACATCCAGCCCATGTAAGGAGATGGATTTAATTGACGTAACGAACGATATAAATCGATCGCACGCACATTCGTCTCTGCTTGCTGGCGGAGCGAGATATTGACTTGTTCTACGTCTCCACGCTGAATGCTCGATTGAATGTCTTGCACACTTTGAACGAATGTTTCTTTCGATGGAATAACACTCACAGCACTACGCGTCGAGCGTTTCGTTTTTTCTAATGGGCGTTCACTCATTGCTAACCATTCATCTTTCATCGTTTCTGCACAACTTTGGCAGCCAGATAATGTGATGAAAAACACTTCTTCTCGCTCATGGTCCAATACAGCCCAACGATCGAATAAGTAAAAGTAAAGATCCGGTATGTCGATATCACGAACTGTATCCGTCGGTAAATCGATATAACGACGAACGTAATCGTAGCTCATATATCCGAGCACTCCTCCTTGGAAAGGAGGAAGTCCATCGATAACTTCAAACGTATATTTATGAAGTCGACGCTCAAGCAATGTCAACGGATCACCTTCTTGTCGTTCGACTTGGCCATCCGCCCATGTCGTCACTAAAACATTTTCTTCAGGTGTACTTTCATACGTTGCGAGTGCATCAATCCCTGCGATTGACCATCGTCCACCACTCGCACTTTCTAGTAAGATTTGCCGGTCTGTTGTTGCTAAATTTGCATATGCACGAAAAAAAGCCGATGGTGTCATCGGACATTTCGTATATGCTACACGTTTCTTTTTCATGAATAATAGCCTCCACACAATTGTAGTATGTCTATTTTACATCTATTTTTCCTTTACGTGTACTTTAATTGATGAGTTCTAAAAAAAGTCACGTTTCAACTGTTGCACGTACAACAATCAAGAAAATACGATATTTTCTAAAAAACGAAAACAAAAAAGACGCTTATTTCTAAGCGCCTTCTCCTTACTCTTCGTCGTATAATGAAGTACTTAAATAACGTTCCCCGCTATCTGGAAGTAAGACGACAACATTCGCATCTTTCGGTAATTGTGGCATCATTTGTGCCGCAGCGGCGAGAACTGCTCCTGAACTCATCCCGCAAAGAATTCCTTCTTCTTTCGCTGCACGTCGCGCAAAGTTATAAGCGTCATCACCACGCACGGCAATCACTTCATCATAAACCGATTCATCTAAAATATCCGGTTTAAATCCAGCCCCGATTCCTTGAATTTTATGAGGTCCAGGCTCTCCACCCGAAAGGACAGGTGATTCAGCAGGTTCGACCGCAACAATTTTCACATGTGGAAATTGTTCTTTTAAATATCGTCCCGTTCCCGTCAATGTGCCGCCTGTTCCGACACTACTAATGAAGACATCAATTGTACCGAGCGCTTCTTTTAACTCTGGGCCTGTCGTTTCATAATGCGCTTTCGGATTGTCTTTATTGCTAAACTGAAGAGGTAAAAACCAACCATTTTCCTCTGCGAGCTCACGCGCTTTTGCGATCGATGCCGGCATTCCTTCTTCCCCCGGCGTTAAGACAACTTCTGCTCCGTACGCTTTTAATAAACGTCGACGTTCGACACTCATCGTATCTGGCATGACGAATACTGCCCGATATCCTTTGGCCGCTGCGATCATCGCTAAACCGATTCCTGTATTACCGCTCGTCGGTTCAATGATCGTTCCGCCTTCTTTTAAATCACCGCGTTTTTCTGCTTCTTCAATCATCGTACGAGCGACGCGATCTTTCACACTTGCTCCAGGGTTAAAAAACTCTAACTTTGCGTAAATATTCGCGTCCCCTTGAACAATATTATTTATTTGAACGAGTGGTGTTTTCCCAATTAATTGTTCAATCGTCGTTGCTACCTTCATCTTATCTTCTCCTTTATTGTATACATCATCAACTTCATCTAACGTAGTCCTCTACTAAAAGAAAGTCAAACAAAGCTATCAGTCGATTGTGACAATTCCGTCTTTCTCCTTAAACATACGTTTACGCGTATCCGTATATGTAGTGCTTTGTTCTAGTAAAAAGAAAAAAAGAGCCCCTATGAGGGAACTCTTTTTATTTGCCGTAAACCCAACGTGCGTTAAAGTCTTTCCAAAACGCCTCAGGTTGAACGTTTTGCGGGAGTTGTTCCATCGCAAGTAATCGTTCAATATGTGGTTTTACTTCGTCAAATGTATAAGATACCGCTGGCACAATTTGTTCGACGAGGATGACCGCAAATTGACCATTTGCCAATTCGATTGGGTCACTTACTTCCTCTTCTTTTAAAATGGCTGCTTGCGCAAGAATGGCTGGATCAACATTTTCAGTTCGATCGTTTAAAAAGCCTAAATCTCCGCCGAGGTTAGCACTTGCGGCATCGAGCGAGCGTTCACGCGCTAACGTTTCGAAATCTGAACCGTCACTTAGTTCTTTTTTCGTCTGCTTCGCTTCTTTTTTCGACTCGACAATGATACCGAACGTTCGGTAAGATTCTGGAATTTTGTACAATGCTTCATTGTCTTCGTAATATTTTTTCATCGTTTCTTCTTTTACGACGATGTCATTCGTTAATACTTTTTCTAAAATTAATTCTGACCGAATTTGTTTACGTAACTCTTCTTCATTCACTCCGCCGAGTAGTTCCGCATCCATTGCCGATAAAAGCGCGAGCTCTAAGTCGATTTCTTTCTCTTTTACTTCCAACCCATACTCTTTTGCCGCTGCTTCCATCACTTCTTCATTAACGAGACGTTGTAATGTTTCCCGCCCAACGTCTCTTTCCATCGCATTCATCCACTCTTCACGAGTGATGGTCACTTTTCCAACAGATGCTACTTCTTCTTCAGGATCTCCTGATGGTGTCGAAGGAATGAATAAGCCGATCAATAAAATCATATTTAATACCATCGACAAACCGAGCAATGTTAGAAATGGTTTCGGTTTTAAACGAAGTGGTTTTTTCTTTCGCTGTTCGGGTGGACGTTTCGGTGGTACCGGACGCCGCTTCGGTGGTGGTACTGGTCGCTTTCTTCGTCGCTTCGGTGGACCGGGCGGACGTGGTGGGCGCCTAGATGTCATCGATGATTCGTTCCAAATCTTCTACGGTATACGTATATTTTTCTAAACAGAAGTGACATTGCGTTTCTGCCCCACCGTCTTCATCGATCATCGCACGAAGTTCTTTTTCTCCTAAACTGATCATCGCGTTTGAAAAACGTTCTTTTGAACAACCACAATGGAAGTTGATCGCCATTTCATCAACGATTTGAACTTCTCCTAAGATCGTCTCTAACATTTGTTCTGGTGAATACCCTTCATCGACCATTGTAGATACTGGTTTCATATTCGCTAATGCTTCTTCAAGAGCTGTGATCGTTTCATCCGTTGCTCCTGGCATTACTTGAATGATGATTCCTCCTGCTGCTTTGACAGAGTTGTCTGGGTTAACGAGTACACCGAGACCGACTGCTGATGGTACTTGTTCACTGACAGCAAAGTATTGCGTAAAGTCTTCAGCAATTTCACCAGAAACTAAAGGAATTTGACCGGTAAACATATCGCGAAGTCCTAAATCTTTGACGACAGAAATCATTCCGTCTCCGACAACTGCTGCGACGTCTAATTTACCAGCAGCATTTAATCCTTCGTGAGTTTGTGGGTATAACGCATATCCTCGAACGTTCCCTTTCGCATCAGCATCTGTAATAATTGCGCCAATCGGACCGTTTCCTTCAATTTTCACTGTTAATTTTTCTTCACCTTTTAACATAGCACCCATCATCGCTGTCGCTGTTAATGAACGTCCTGTCGCAGCGGTTGCGCCTGGCCACATATGGTGACGACTCTGCACTTCTCCGACGAGTTCTGTTGAACGGACCGCATACGCACGAATCGTCGCATCAAATGCGAGTCCTTTAACTAAATAATCTCCTTGTTTTGGAAATGATACTACATTGTTTGTCAATTGAATCCCTCTTTTCATTGATTACGCTGATAAATTAAATAAAGTCCTTTTAACGTTAAATAGTTATCCACAACATCGATAACGGTCGTTTCTTTGGCGATCAGCTCCGCCATCCCTCCTGTTGCAACAACAGTTGGCTCTGTTTTCGTTTCTTCTTTCATTCGTGCGACAATTCCTTCTACTTGGCCAACATAGCCGTACATACTTCCT
>JASLGI010000193.1 GCA_030149685.1 Bacillaceae bacterium
ATGAAAACGTTTCCATAACTTCCGAATAATTATTAAGCTGATAGTTACCTGGAGTTGCTTTTAATGTTTTTCCTCCCATTTCCTTCACCCTTTCTTTTCATCGTATTTACTATCATACACGAAATAAATGGAAAAATCGAACTTTTTTGCTTTTTTCTCATTTTTCAGATAAAAAGATATACGTAAACTATTCTTAAATGTATACTAGTATCAAATCATCGAAAGGTGGTGAAGAAGTGGAGCATGTAAAAACTCATTATTCACGAACGATCGATCATCCTCGTGGAAACTTAGTTGTTGAGGGGCCGCTCTCTCCGACAGAACTCCGGCAATTGTCCTTTCACGATGAGCTCACCGCATTCCGACCGCCGAAAGAACAATTCGAAGCACTCGTCGAAATTGCAGAGTTACCTGAAGGAAGAATTCTCGTTGCTCGTGACAAAGATTTAATTGTCGGGTATGTAACCTTTGTTTATCCTGACCCTCTCGAACGTTGGTCAGAAGCAAATCTAGACAACTTAATTGAATTAGGTGCTATTGAAGTCGCGCCGAGTTATCGTTCAGGGGGAATTGGACGACATTTACTCGAAGTGTCTATGCTCGATGATGCCATGGAAGATTATATCGTCATTACGACGGAATATTATTGGCATTGGGACTTAAAACGAACAGGCCTTTCGGTTTGGGATTACCGAAAGATTATGGAACGGATGATGAATTATGGGGGGCTTGAATATTTCTCTACAGACGACCCCGAGATTTGTTCACATCCTGCTAATTGCCTCATGGCACGGATTGGGAGCCGTGTCGATCAACACTCCATTGAAACGTTCGATCATTTACGTTTATCGAATCGTTACATGTATTAATTGTTCAAAGGGGGAACTTATATGTTAGTAGAAAAATTAATGCAAACAGATGTAATTTCATTAAAACCAGATGCAACCGTACGCGATGCGATTCAAACATTAGCAGAAAATCGAATCCGTCACTTACCGATCATTGATGATGAACAACAATTACTCGGGCTAATTACAGACCGCGATTTAAAAAATTTGCGCGCTGCTGTCGCAACAAATCCTGAAAAAGTTGAATTGTACGATACACCGATTCATCTTGTCATGAAGACGAGTTTAATGACAGGTCACCCGATGGATTTCGTCGAAGAAGTCGCACTTATTTTTTATCAAAATCAAATCGGATGTCTACCGATTATTTCACAAGATAAACTCGTCGGAATCGTTACAGAAACCGATCTTTTATACAATTATATTGAACTTACAGGAGCGCATGAGCCGAGCTCTCAAATTGAGATAAAAGTGCCGAATCGTATCGGAGTACTTTATGAAGTATTCCGTGTCTTTTATGAATTCGATGCGAATATCGTGAGCGTTCTCGTCTATCCGTATGACGATTTAGACGAGTATAAAATTTTAGCTATTCGCGTCAACTTAATGAACCCTGTCGAATTGATGGAAAAGTTAAAAGAAGCTGGTTTTGACGTCATTTCGCCAATCGGTCCCGGGATGATAGGCTTATGAAGAAGGCAGCCTTCGTCTTTTCAAAAGATCAGCTCGGCTATTCTTTTGCAAAAGATCACCCTTTCAACCAGCAGCGTCTCTTATTAACTGTTGATCTTTTAGAAGAACTCGGTGTATTAACTGAAAAAGATTTCGTCGCTCCACGGATGGCAACGGATGAAGAGATTTTACTCGCTCATCATGAAAACTACGTAGAAATTGTAAAAAAAGCAGGCGCAGGATTACTCGAAGAAGGAGAAGGTCTCCCATTCGGTATCGGAACAGAAGATACTCCTATATTTAAAAATATGCATGAGGCTAGCGCCCAACTCGTTGGAGGTACATTAACAGCAGTCGATGAAGTGATGGAAGGCCGTGCTCGATATGCCGTCAATTTAGGTGGAGGCTTACATCATGGTTTTGAAGGACAAGCTTCCGGATTTTGTGTATACAACGATAGTTCTGTCGCTATCCGCTACTTACAAAAACATTACGGTGCACGCGTATTATATGTTGATACCGATGCTCATCACGGAGATGGCGTTCAATGGACATTTTATGATGACCCTAATGCTTGTACATTTTCCATTCATGAAACCGGGCGTTATTTATTCCCTGGCACTGGTCATATTTCAGAGCGTGGTAATGGCAAAGGATATGGAACATCGTTTAACTTCCCTCTTGATGCCTTTACAGAAGATGAATCTTTTTTACACATTTATGAAAGCGCTTTAACAAGAGTCGTTCAATACTATAAACCGGACGTTATTTTAACGCAAAATGGAGCGGATGCGCATTACTACGATCCTCTCACACATTTATGTAGCACGATGAAAACATTTGAAGCGATTCCTCGTATCGCTAAAAAATTAGCCGACGAATATTGCGACGGAAGATGGATCGCCGTCGGAGGTGGAGGTTATGATATTTGGCGCGTCGTGCCACGAGCATGGTCCCAAATTTGGTTAGCGATGAATGACATCGCTCCTCCTCGTGGACCTTTACCTGAAAACTGGTTACAACGTTGGCAAAAGCTTTCTAATATTCCGATGGCTACAACATGGGAAGATCCTGACGATTTATTCGAACCTATTCCACGACGGCGAGAAATCGCTGAAAAAAATAATCATATGTTAGAACGAGCTTTCGCCTTCTTAACAGGTGAACAGACGACAGCATTAGAAAGAATTTAAAAAAAGGGCTGCTTCGATTTTATCGAAACAGTCCTTTTTATTAGTTCGTTGATTGACGTTCTTCAAAATGATAAGGAAGAATCACTTGTTTCTTTTCATTTCCTTCGCGTTCATCTTTATCCATAAGCTTCGTTAATAAACGCATAGAAACAGCGCCTAAATCATACAATGGTACGACGACAGATGTTAATTGTGGACGTACGGCACGCGCTAAAATCGAGTGTTGGAAACAAGTAATTTCAAAATCTTTCGGAACTGTTAATCCCTTATCTCGAATTGCGTTTAAAACTGCTACTGCTAACTCATCGTTACTCGTAAAAATTGCTGTCGGAACATTTTCACCGTTTAAACGTTCTTTCCACTCTTCATATGCTTCATCGTACGTATTATCCGTTTCAATGATCCACTGTTCATCTACCGTTAATCCTGCTTCTTTTAATGCACGCTCATATCCCGCACGTTTCCCTAAACGGTTAATATCTCGTGTGAATGGACCTGAAACAAATGCAATTTTTTGATGACCGAGATCTGTTAATTTTTTCACCGCTTCATAAGCTGCTTGTTCGTACTCCATATTAACTGTCGGAAACTCTTCTTCAAAATCTAATGTTCCTGCTAAAACGATAGGAATGTTAGCAGATGCCAATTCTTTTCGAATATTTTCAGAAATAGAATCACTCATAAAAATAAGTCCATCTACTTGTTTTCCTAAATGATCTTCGATTAACTCAATTTCTCGATCTGTTCGTTTGTCTGAGTTCGATAAAATAATATTATATTCGTACATCGTCGCAATATCTGCAATTCCGCGTGAAAGTTCTGCATAGAAACTTTTTGATGCATCCGGTACAATAACCCCTACTGTCGTCGTTCGCTTACTTGCAAGTCCTCGTGCAACCGCATTTGGTCGATAATCTAAGCGTTCAATGACCGCTAATACTTTTTTACGTGTTTCTGGTTTGACGTTTTGGTTGCCATTGACGACGCGTGATACAGTTGCCATCGATACGTTCGCTTCTCGTGCAACATCATAAATTGTTACTGCCACTTATGTGCAGCCCCTTTCATCTCTTTTTATCAACAGTATATCATTGAATGCGCTTTAGTAATACTGTTTCACTCATTGTTTGAAATGATTTCATTCTTTTCGAACGAAAAAGCCGAACAATACGTCCGGCTTTTCATTACTATTTTTCATAGTATCTATTCATTTTTATCATCTAAAATAGTCATGAAAATATTACATCTCGTGTGATTTCATAAAACGTTGCAATTCTGCGTAAAATTCATCGAATTGATTTAAATCCATTTGCTGTGCTGCATCAGAAAGCGCTACTGCTGGGTCGGGGTGAACTTCTGCCATGACACCATCTGCTCCTACTGCAAGTGCTGCTTTTGCTGCTGGAAGTAAAATATCTCGACGTCCTGTTGAGTGTGTTACGTCTACAACGACAGGTAAATGTGTTTCTTGTTTTAAAATTGGTACTGCTGAAATATCTAATGTATTACGCGTTGCACGTTCATACGTACGAATACCGCGTTCACATAAAATGATATTTTCATTTCCTTGAGAAATAATATATTCCGCCGCTTTCATAAACTCATCGAGTGTCGCTGACATTCCGCGTTTTAAAAGAACTGGTTTATCTGTACGCCCTGCTTCTTTTAACAATTCGAAGTTTTGCATATTTCGAGCACCGATCTGAATTACATCTAAATAATCAAGCGCTTCTTCGACGTGTGCTGGCGTAATAATTTCAGTAACAACAGATAATTGTTGCTCATCTGCCACACGCTTTAAAATTTTCAATCCGTCTAATCCGAGGCCTTGGAAGTCATATGGGCTCGTACGTGGTTTGTATGCTCCTCCGCGAAGGAATGTTAACCCTTTATCTTTAATAGACTTCGCAACGGCTGTAACTTGCTCATACGACTCAACAGCACATGGACCGAAGATAAACGAAGGTTCACCATTTCCTACTTTTGCACCGTTAATATCGATGACCGTATCTTCTGCCTTTTTCTTACGTGAAACGAGTAAAGCATTACGTTGCTCATCTTCTTGAATTTCAAGAGCTGACATAAAGATACCTTTGAAAATCTCTTCTAATACACCGTTTGGTAATGGCCCATCATTGTATTCCTTTAAGAAGTTCAACATTTCACGCTCACGGATCGGGTCGTATCGTTTCACACCCTGCTTGTCTTTTACTTTACTAATTTCATGAATGACAGATGTTCGTTCGTTAATTAAGTCTAAAATCTGAATATTTAAACGATCGACACGATTACGAAGTTCTTCTAAATTTTGATTACTCATCTAACTTTCCAACTCCTTTCAGTACATATATTCATTTCTTTATGAAAAGGAGAATATATGGTACATTTTGATTATAATAGACTAATTATAGAGTAACTAATTTGAAAAGTCACGCAATTTCTCTAATTCATTACTTTTTTCATGAAAGGATTGAGAACACTGTCTCATTTATTATTCGCTTTAGATATCGGAACTCGTTCTGTCGTCGGCACAATGCTCGAGCAAAAAAGCACCGACCCAGAGAAGTATCACGTAATCGATTTAATGACGATTGAACATAAAGAACGTGCGATGATTGACGGACAAATTCATAACGTAGAAAGTGTCGCTAATGTCATTCAAGAAATCAAACAAGCATTTGAAGAAAAACATGGGCCTCTCCGACGTGTCCAAGTTGCTGCCGCTGGTCGCGCTTTAAAAACGATTCACGGACGTGCAAGCATTAAAGTGCAAGAACAAACTTTTCTTTCAAAAGAAACGGTGCGACATTTAGAATTAGCTGCTGTGCAAAATGCACAAGACCAATTAAAAAAAGAAAAAAGAAACGAACAGACGAATTATTATTGCGTCGGTTACTCTATTTTACATCATTTATTAGATCATGAACCTATCGGAAGTCTCGTCGATCAAGTAGGAGAAGTGGCTGAAGTCGAAGTCATCGCTACATTTTTACCAAAAGTAGTCGTTGAATCACTTATTGCTTCTTTAGAACGGGCAGGACTTGAAATGGGCGGATTAACATTAGAGCCGATTGCTGCGATTCACGTACTCATCCCACCATCTATGCGACGACTCAATGTTGCACTCGTTGATATCGGTGCGGGAACATCGGATATTGCAATCACAAAAAATAATACAATTATCGCTTATGGTATGGTACCTATCGCTGGAGATGAAGTTACGGAAACGATCAGTCAACATTACTTGCTTGATTTCCCTGTCGCTGAACGCGTTAAACGAGAATTACAAGTAGAAGAAACGATTACATTTGACGATATTTTAGGGCTTTCTCATACAGTTGCTCAAAATGAAATACTCGAAGTAGCTAATACAGCAATTGATGAACTTGCTTCGAATATCGCAAAACAAATTTTACTTCTCAATCATGAAGAAGCTCCTCAAGCAGTCATGCTTATCGGAGGAGGAAGTATGACACCTACACTCGATTTACGTTTAAGCAAGAAGTTAGACCTTCCGATCCAACGAGTCGCTATTCGTGGACCCGATGCTTTACAAATGATTACATTTGAACGAGAAGTTCTCGCCTCACCAGATTTAGTGACACCTGTTGGAATCGCTGTTGCTGCGACAAAACAGCCGATCCAATACGTAGCTGTGACAGTCAATGAAAAAGAAATCCGACTCTTCGATTTCGTCCACGTAACTGTCGGAGATGCTTTAATCGCTGCGAATTTTTCTCTTAATCATCTATTTGGTACACCAGGTCTCGGAATGGGTGTAACTGTTAACGATCAATTCGTTTCAATTCCTGGAACTTTCGGAACGCCAGCAACCATTTTAAAAAATGGAGAAAAAGCAACTCCTGATGACCCGTTGAACAATGGAGACCACCTTCAAATCATTGAAGGCGCTCCCGGTATGGATGCAGAAGCAACTGTTCAAGACATTATCGAAGTATCGCCTCTTCCTATTCAGTTAGAGGACCGTTCGCTCGTATTACACCCACGTATTACGATCAATGGCAAAGAAGGAACACCGACAACTCCTCTTTCTGATCGAGACGATGTCACAATCAATGACACATTCCTTTTGGAAGATATTTTAACGGGTTATTCCGAAGAACATACAAAACTAGCGACGATGACCGTCGAAGTAGATGGGCGCAGAGAGACGATCCTTTTACAGAAACCACGCTTTATGGTCAATGGACGAGAAGCAACACTCAAGGAGCCCATTCAAGCATATGATGTCATTACGATCGAGCAACGAAAAACGATTACTTTACAACAAATATTTGAGCATTTACAGTTATCCAATGAACAAACAATCACGGTCACCTTTCGCAATCGACCGGTTTCCTTAACGAAGCAACATTATCTTTGTTATGTGAATCAACAACTCGTTTCGGATTTATCTACTACGGTCCGTACAGGCGACCGCATCGTCATCCGAACGAATAGCGAAACATCTTTTATTTTTAGTGATATTTTTGCTTATGTCGATTTCGAGCTCCCAGCTAGCCAACACATTTCATACGAATTAATGAAAAATGATCAAGTTGTCCAATTTACAGATCCAATCACCCATGGAGATATTCTTGATATCCAATTGGAACGACTTGATACATTCTATGAAAAGTAATACTTCCTTTCCTTCGTATAAAAAAAGTAACGAGAGCCTATTTCAGCTCTCGTTACTTTTTTTTACTTCTCTGGTGTAATATCTAACATTTCATCTTCTTCTGATACTGTTCCTTCATCCGTTGGTTGAACAGGTTCTTCATTTTTAAACTTACGAGTAAAACCATCTGCTGTTTCTTTTGCAGCTTCTGTTAACTCTGTAGCTTTTTCTTTTGCCATTGAAGTGAGTTCGATACTTTTCATACGGATACCTTCTGTTTGCTCATTCATATCTTCGCGCAATTCACGTCCAGATTTCGGAGCTAAAAACAGAGCTGTAGCTGCACCAACTGCACTTCCGAGTAAAGCACCGACGATGAATGTTCCAACGACACTTCCAGTAGAAGGTGAGCGTTTCTCTACATCTTTTCGTGATGGGCGATGCTCATAGTTCGCAGGTAAATGAGACGGGTTACCAAAACTATTTTCATATTTTTGTGTTGACATCATTCTTCCTCCTTCCATCACTTATGCATCGTAACGTTTCCAGCCACGACCTTGTTCTTTTTCTTTTGCTGGGCGTGCTTTTTGGAGTAAGTTAATTACAACTGTCCCCCACTGGACCGCTTGTGCAATTTTATCACTGTTTTTATTCGCTTCGTGAACAACAGAATGTGATACTTCATTCATCGATGAATTTAATTCCCCTACAGATTTCCCGACACCTTGAAGTGCATCAAAAACAGTATCTAATTTTTCTGTTTTCCCTTGAATATCTGCCGTTAATTCATTCGTTTTATGTAACAATTCTGTCGTTTCACGTGTGATTCCTTCCATCTGACCTGAAACATCTTCCAATGTTCCTGCTACGATTTTAATCGTATCTTTTAATGACCAGAACATAACAGCTAAACTAATACATAATACTAAAAATCCAACTCCAGCAAGAAATGCACCAACATGTAATAAGTTGATCATTCATATCCCTCCCTTTCAAAATGATAGATAGTCTTTACATACCCTATTTTGAAGCAGACAAAACTGTTTGTCTAGTTATTACGTTAGCACTATTTAGAGTTTTTTTCCATGATGACTTCTTCAAAAGCTTTCGCATATTTCGGTACATCTCCTGCACCCATGAAAAGATATACACTTTTTTCATCATTTAAAAGCTTTGATGTCTCATCAATTTCTAGTTTTTCAGCTCCAGGAATCTCATGAATTAAATCTTCTACTGTTAATGTTCCTTTATTTTCACGTGCTGAACCGAAAATGTCACATAAATATACATCATCTGCACGCTTTAGAGCTTCCGCGAATTCATCAAGTAATGCTGCTGTTCGTGTAAATGTATGTGGCTGGAAAACTGCAACAACGCGATGATCTGGATATTTCTGACGAGCAGATTCTAACGTTACACGAATTTCTGTCGGGTGATGAGCATAATCATCTACAATTGGGATACCTGCAACATTTTTTTCTGTAAAGCGACGCTTCACACCACCAAATGTACGTAAACGTTCTTTAATCACATCTACATCAATACCTTCATAATGACAAGTAGCAATTACTGCTAAAGCGTTTAACACTGCGTGGTCACCCGGCATCGGTATTGTAAATCGACTATAAAACTCATTACGAATAACGACATCAAACGATGTGCCTTCTGACGTCTTTTCAATGTTGCTTGCCGAAAAATCATTCATCGGATCGAATCCGTAATAAACCATCGGAACATTCGCTTGTATTTTTTGCAAGTTTTCATCATCCCCGCATGCAATGATCGCTTTTTTCACTTGGCGAGCCATTGAATTAAACGCATCAAGGACATCATCTAAATCTTTAAAATAGTCTGGATGGTCGAAATCGATATTCGTAATAATTGTATAGTCTGGATGATAAGCTAAAAAATGACGCTTATATTCACATGCTTCAAATGCAAAGTATTTCGCATCTTTTGAACCGAATCCTGTTCCGTCTCCAATTAAATAAGCTGTGGGAGCTGCTCCATTCATCACGTGAGCGAGTAAACCAGTCGTTGATGTTTTCCCATGTGTTCCTGTAACACTCACTGTCGTAAACTGATCCATATAGTCGCCTAAAAATGTATGATAACGGATTACTGGAACACCGATTTCGTGAGCGCGTACAATTTCTGGATGCGTATCTGGGAAAGCATTTCCCGCAATGACAGTCATTCCTTCTTGAATATTTTTTTCATCAAAAGGAAGCATCGGAATATCTTTTTCTCGTAATGCTTCTTCTGTAAAGAAATATTTTTCTATATCTGAGCCTTGAACTTTATTTCCTGCATCATAAAGGATTTGTGCGAGAGCGCTCATCCCGGATCCTTTAATTCCTACAAAATGGTACAATGTCATGTCGTTACCTCCCGGGACTTTCAATTCCCTACTAAAATTTGTCGTTTTTTTATAAGAATCTTATATTGTAATATTATTAATTATACGGTTTTCTATACATTTCGTCTAGCTCGTTTTATTTTTTCCGCCATGTCTAATTTTCTTTTATCAGAAGACAGCATTAAAACGTTAAATGGTAATGTTCTTTCCTCTTCTGATTCTTGTTCTTCAGGCGTTTGTTCTTCGAGTGATTCTTCCTCTAGCATACCTTCTTCTAGTACTTGTTCATCAAGCAATTCTTCTTCTGGAACACCTTCTTCTAGTACTTGTTCGGCAAGCAATTCTTCTTCTGGAACGCCTTCTTCTAATACTTGTTCGGCAAGTGGTGCTTCTTCTAGTACATCTTCTGTTTCATCGATTAGTCGTTCTTCTAAATGTTCAACATTCTCCTCTTCGCCTTTCATTTCCTTATCTTCAACGAAGGAAGTATCTCCGTTCAACGTTTCTTCAATAGAATGTTCTTTTGAGATTATTAGCTCTTCTACAGAAGGTTCTCCATCATCTACTTCTTCCGACACGATTTCTTCTTGACGTTCTTCTGGAATTGATCGTTCAAATGGCGTAGAAAGTTCTTCATCTTGCTCCTCTACATTACTTGAAGTTGGGAAAGTAGGCATCTTCATTTCTATCGGTTCATTCGAATAATTATTTACTCGTTCGACTACGTCTTCTTCCTGTTCTACAAATAATGTCTGTTTCTCAGCATGAAGAGGAGTTAATTTCTCTTCGATTTGACCGATATCACTTGTCGATTGACCTTTTGGTTTCGTTTCAGCGACTCTTGCTTCACGCGCTTCTTTCGACAATTCCGGCATCTCTGGCTTTTTTCTCATTCCAAAAATTGGCGAAGGGACTTCAGATGGACGAAAAGCACGTGAAGGGGTAGGCGTATCCTTTTCTACTTCTCGTTCAATCACACGGGTATTCGTACGTTGACTTTGTTCAAATTGTTGACGGCGATGGCGATTTCCTGGCCAACGTTCATTTTCATACAAAGGGACTGGACGATAAGAGGGGATTTCATCCGTCGATAAAATACGACGTTCTTCTGTCTCTTCTCGTACACGCGGTCGAATAGGTGTTGGGTGATCTTCCATAACTTCTTCACGTTCCTCTTCTGTTTCTTGCACAATTTTGTCAAACCAGTTCATTCCGTATCTCCTCTCTTACAAACCATTTATCTTCATTATAGCACGTTCTTTTGTGAGTTAAGTGTTTCAATTCTATACCTTCTACTTACTATATCAAACTTCTTTCAAAGAATATATCTTCCTTCTTTTCTACATAAAAATATTGAGCAAAACGATAAACGTTTCGCTCAATATTAGTAGGTTCCTTATTTATTTAGTTCGAATGGCTCGCCTGGTCGACGGTCTTCTTCTAAAACGAGAATTCCTTTTTGTCCGTCGCTTGGCAAATCAAGTTCGCTTGCTGAACAAATCATTCCAGAAGAGTCTACTCCACGAAGTTGTGCGTCACGAATCGCCATTCCTGAAGGCATGACAGCACCAACTTTTGCTACGACAACATTTTGTCCCGCATCAACGTTTGCTGCTCCACAAACAATTTGAACAGGCTCGCCTTCACCTAAGTCTACTTGACAAACACTTAATTTATCTGCGTTCGGATGTTTCTCTTTTTTCACTACGTGACCGACAACAAACTTCGGTGAAAGATCAACATCTAATGTATAATCAACATCATTTTTCGTTAACGCTTCCTGTACTTGCTGTACGATTTCTTCTGTTAATTTTACTTTTCCTGCATCTTCTAATTCAACATATGTGGATGCGTTGAACAAGTTAAATCCGATCATCTCTTTAGATTTTTCACTTCGTAAAATAGCGATATCTCCTACTTTTTCAACGACTGGTTCTCCTTCATACGTCGGGTCTAATTGAATGAGTAATACGTCACCTAAATGTTCTTTATTGTAAAATGCATGCATCGTTTATTCTCCTTTTGACTTGTCTCGCCCTTTTGCCATAATAAAAATCGGGTCGAGCTTTCCTTGATCGTAAATAAATGACAGTGATGTAATCGGTACGCGTCCGACAGAGAAGAAATGCATCGCCATTTGTGCAAGCACATCATAACCTGTATCGTTGCGTAAGTCTCCGATAATGATCACATCTTGATGCGGAACAGAAACAGTCATATGACCTTCTATACGCTCTCGCATCTCTTTTAAAAATGAACGGTTTAATATACGCGTTGCATCATATCCATCATTGTGATTAATGAAATAAAAATAGTTGCCTGCTACTTCATCTTTTTTGTATTCAATTGGTAAAGACTGCGCGCGGAATAAAGCAGATTCCATCATTTCATCACGTTGCATTCCGAGTTGCTCTAACACTTTTTCATCGATGATACGATACGTTTTCCCAAGATCTAACGCATAATAAATGCGCGTTTCAGCCGTATGGTCTTTCATAATGAATGGCACGCCTGCTTTCGTCTCTTTCGGGAAAGAAGTCGAGCGGATGATCGGATAAATTGGCGCTTCTTTTTCCAATCCTTCTGAATGCTCAACTTCCATCGCTCGAAATGTTTCATCGATCGTATAAATGACTTCATCTAATGCTTTTTCGCCTTCTTGTTTATATTTACCGACAATGGCTGACAATCCGATTTCTATTCCTTGAAACAACTGTTTATGTTCTAAACGAAGACGTTCTTCTTTTCGATTGTATTCCCAAGTAAATCGGTCTTCTCCTAGACGTTCTTTTAAAACTTCGACGAGCTCGTTCGCTTCCATCGTCATGCTCCTTTATTTTATAGTTAATCGCTCATTCCAATGTATTGAACGATCATTTTCGTTAATGATTTATCAACTATAAGTGTAATGAGAATGAAAGCGACTTGCAAACAATATTACTTATGATGCATCTTGTAAGTAGCCTGTCCGTACAACAGCTCCAAAATTTCAACATACGCCTCTTCACGCGTTTTCCAACGATTCGTAAAATAACCGAGCGCTCCGCCAGAAAATGTGTGACCTTGAGCTTTTGCATAAGATTTCAACACCGGTTGCAATTCATGCTTTCCTTCTATTACTTCGCAAACGACTTCATACGGTAATGGAACCGTTGCACCTCTTGCAACATATATACGACCGGACGGCACCTTTAACGCCCCCCAATTACAGACGAAATAAGTTGCCCCTACTTTCGTTATACCACCTTCAAATCCGATACTATATGCCTCTTCTTCACTCGCTTGTTGCGCGCGATACATTGCCCCTTGCATCGTTTCTTCATCAGACATCGGTTGAGAAGAAACACCTGATGACACTTCCTTCGTTAGAACCGTTGCTTTTAATGAATGCTTTTGTAAAAACTGTTCAACTGCTCGTTTTTTCAACGCACTCGTTGAACCGAGTAGCCATTTCATCGAATCACCTTTTTCATAAGGAAGAACTATCCGAATCGGATAGTTCTTCTTGACATTAACTATTTTCTAAAATTGTTTTTACAGTCGTTTGATCACATGAACGAACAAGTTGTTTTAATAACTCTTTTGCCGCTGCGTAATCATCCGTATGAATGATTGAAGCATGCGTATGGATGTAACGTGAACAAATACCAACAACAGCACTTGGAATACCACTATTGGCAATATGTACTGCCCCTGCATCTGTTCCACCTTGTGAAACGAAGTATTGGTAAGGAATATCATGTGTTTCAGCCGTATCTAAAATAAACTCTCGCATTCCTCGATGTGTCACCATTGAACGGTCAAAAATACGGAGAAGCGCTCCTTCACCTAACTGACCGAACTCATTTTTATCTCCTGATGCATCGTTTGCTGGACTAGCATCTAATGCGAAGAAAAGGTCTGGTTGAATCATATGTGCTGCTGTTTGCGCACCGCGAAGACCGACTTCTTCCATGACGTTTGCCCCCGAGTATAAATGGTTTGGTAATTTTTCATCTTTCGTCTCTTTCATCAATTCGAGTGCGAGACCACAACCGTAGCGGTTATCCCATGCTTTTGCCATAATTTTCTTATCATTTGCCATCGGCGTAAATGGTGAAAATGGAATAATTTGTTGCCCTGGACGAACGCCCATATTGTTCATCGCATCTTCTTTATTATCTGCACCGATATCGATGAGCATATTTTTGATTTCCATCGGCTTTGCTCGTTGGGCATCTGTTAATAAATGTGGTGGAATCGAACCGATTACTCCTGGAATAGGACCGTTTGTTGTATAAATATTTACGCGTTGAGCGAGTAATACTTGGCTCCACCAACCGCCGAGCGTTTGGAAACGTACCATCCCATTATCAGTGATTCCTGTCACCATAAACCCTACTTCATCCATATGACCTGCTACCATAATTGTTGGCGCATTTTCATCTTCTGAACGACGCACTCCATAAATACTTCCGAGACCATCTTGAATAATCTCGTCTGAATACTTCTCAAGCTCTTGACGCATATAGTCACGAACCATATGTTCATTCCCTGGTGCGCCCGGTAATTCTGTTAATGTTTTAAACATTTGTAATGTTTCTTTATTCATTCCGAATCCTCCTTTTGTTATTTATCGAACGGAACTCTAGTTTATTGTAAGCTATTTTTATCATTTTGACCAACGAGTAAAAAGTTGACGGTTATTTATTTTTTCATTTATGATACACTGAGAGTAGGATAAAAAAGGAGGCGGATACAATGAAATGGAAAGATTTCGCACTTGGCATCGTTGCTGGTGTTGCAGCTGGCGCGGCAGCGTACGCTTTAACACAAAAATATACTGAACATACTCCTGCAGATGACGTTCTCGAAAACGTAAAAGAAGCGTTTTCAAAAGAAGGTCCTATCGATGGTTCATGGATCGTCATGAAACCTGAGCAATACGATGGACTTATCGCTCCGATGAACGTTTACCGTGGTGGTATTTCACGTATGCGCGATGGCCAATTAGAACAGTTCGAATTTTTAGCAGATGCTAAAACAGGTACTGTCGTTAACGTTGAACAAACAGCATAACAAAAAAGTCGCTTCCTCTAGGGTAGCGACTTTTTTTATTATCTTTTTCTTTTTAACCTTTCGACGATTTCTCTTCCATCTGTTGACCATCGAACGACGCGATAGTAAGCATCGTGATAAAATGTGAAATATGCCCCTTCTGCTATTCCTTTTCGAATAATGGCTTCTTTTTGCTCAATCGAATCCATCGGATAATCATCATAAGCCATTACCCATAAAGAAGGCATATGTGCATGTGTGCCGAGTAAATCCCCCATGTGATAAATCACATCTTCGCCCACCGTTATTTTTATAATACTATGTCCTGCACTATGACCGCCCGTATGAATCATTTCAATCATCGGATGGACTGTTAGTGACGTTTGAAACGTTTTCACTTGATCTTGAATCGGTTCCCAATTTTCTTTCCAATACGCATTTTTCGACCGAATGTTCGGATGACGCATCTCTTCCCACTCTGTCTCAGAAACGTAAATTGTCGCATTCGGAAATACAGAGTACAACTCCCCATGTTCATCCAGCGTCGTTAAGCCTCCTGCATGATCATTATGCAAATGTGTCATACAAATTGTATCAATATCTTCTGGTCGATAACCGAGCTTTGCTAAAGAAGCTTCTACTTGCGATTCTTCTGTCACACCTAAATTTCTTTTTTGTTTATCTGACAATTTCCCTCTTCCGATACCTGCTTCGATCAGTATTCGTCGATCATCTACTTCGATCAGTAGCGGATCTGTCCGTAACTCAATCGTATTGTTTTCACTTTCTTGGTATCTTCTCGTCCACAATGCTTTCGGTACAACACCGAACATCGCTCCCCCATCAAGGTGGTTGTTTCCCCCATTTAACCAAGTGATCGATAAACCACCGCGTTCAAACTTTTCCATACAATCCCCTTCTTTCTCCTTAATCATTGGATATCATTAGTTTAAACGTTTTTTATGTGCTTTGTAAAACTTTCTGATTTAATTTTCTTCACCTTTATCTTCGAGCTTCGGCGAGAAAAACTGACTGCTCGCTGTCGTTTGAGCGATTCGTAATAAACGATCTGCCGCGCGAAATTGCACAGATTTAAACGGCGCTGTCGAACGTTGCATTTTCTCTAACCATTCTTGATAGTTTCGACGATCCACGATATGTAATCCATAAGGCGCTCCAGGGTAATCAATATATCCGTTGCGTGATAACAAAACTTTCTTCATCGGATAATCGATCGAACGTTCAGCAAAGATTTGTTGCAGTAACATTAAGTTTCGATTGAGGTCAATTACTGGGTTCAATACTTTCGACTCTTTCTCTCGATGTTTTTTCACCCAAAAACGTTCACTACTACCGATAAAGGCGGCAATATCTTCATGCTCAATCGATGTAATCGTATAGCCTCCAATCGGTGTCATAATTAAAATATTCATTTCAACTGGTGCTTTTTTAATCCGTAAAATAGGTTCATAAAAAATTAAATAGTTATCGGGTAATTTTTGAACGAGTTCGCGTAACAATGTATCTCTTTCATATTTCGGATGAACTGTCGAATGAGATAATAACGTAGAGCTCGCCCATTTCATTTGAAAATCGTACAAATCATTTTCAAAATCATGTCGCAATTGTTGTTCGGTACTGACACCTCTATGTACTTTAGGTGTGAAAGCTGTACGTACATCTTCATCTAACGTTTCTTCTTTTTCTTCTTCCGTCTCATGAGTTTCACGTTCTTTCTTCATCCATTTTCCGACGATTCGTTCGAAAAAAGACGGCTTTTGTCGCTCTTCTTCTACTTCTGTAAAAAAAGGATGGTCCGTCAACGCATCGTTTTCTCCTTGCTCCCACTGAATTTTCAATCGGTGCCATTGATAGTTTTTCAAACGAATGAATTGTGTCGTATAATGCGGGAGGTCTTGTTCATATCGAGAAACATAATCGAGTAATTTGACAAGTTGTGCCATATTTTCACCCCTTCCTTCTTATATTTTACACTGTTTTAATACGAAAGGTTGGCATTTTGCGTTATAATAAAGATAGTCCAAACATTGTTGCTCGTTCCTCTTGTCTCGCGATACTAAACGATGGAAGGTGACGATTATGACTCAAACTACCGACCGCATGTTAAGACGTGTGAAAGATGTTTATTTTTTCATTCAAGAAAATGGAACCGTTACGACGGAACATATTGTCGCAGAGTTCAATGTAACACCCCGCACTGCTCAACGAGACTTATCGATTCTCGCATACAATGAGTTGATCGAAAGTCCAATACGAGGTCAGTGGACAACGAACGACGACGTGGAGGTCGTTTACTCCTCTTAACTAAGTGTTTGTTTGGACGAAAAGGCTGTTTCGCATATGCGAACAGCCTTGTTGTTTGCCTTATTTTTCTAATCCTACATATTCATACAACATCGTCACTTCGTCTTCTGTCAATTCACGATAACTTCCTTTCGGTAACTCTTCATCTAAAGTCAGTGGCCCCATCGATAAACGTTTTAAATAAACGACTGTTTTATCAACGGCTTCAAACATTCTTTTTACTTGATGAAATTTCCCTTCCGTAATCGTTAACTCGATTTTTGATTCGGCACTACTTTCGATAATCGTCAACGCTCCCGGTTTCGTTTCGTAGCCATCATCTAATGTGACACCTTTTTGAAAGGCGGCAATATCTTCTTCTGTCACGACTCCGTCGATATGTGCATAATACACTTTCGGAACATCATTTTCTGGCTTCAATAAACGGTGAGCAAGTTGTCCGTCTGTCGTTAATAATAACAAGCCTTCCGTATCTTTATCGAGACGCCCTACAGGAAACGGTTCAAAAAACCGGTCTTCTTCTTCTAACAAATCGAGAACCGTTCCGTGCAAATAATCTTCTGTTGCTGAGATGACACCATCCGGCTTATGCAACATATAGTAAACAAATTCTTTATATTCTACTGGAGCACCGAGAAATGTCACGATATCTCGGTCGACATCCACTTTTCGTTTACTTTGACGTTCAACCTCTCCATTGACACGTACTTGACCTTTTTTAATGGATTGTTTAACTTCTTTCCGTGTACCAAATCCCATATTTGCTAACAATTTATCAATTCTCACAGTGAACCATCCTTATCTAAAAATCCGTTTCTTTAAACGGTTCAATTTCTCTAACCAACGGTCGAGACGTGGACCGAGTAAGTCTTGAGCGAGTCCTGTTTTTAACGATAACCAGCCGTAAACTATCGCTCCGACGAATGCACCGACCATACTATAAATAAACGCTTGGAAACGTCCGTACGGTACGCCGAATACGTATAAGCCTTTCATCGTTGCATAGACCGCAGCAACCATCGCAATATTTACGATGATCATCATACCGAAACGTTTGAATATGTCTGTCGAATCGTATTTTAACGTTTTCGTAATGACGATTAAGTTAATACCTACAGCGACACTATAACCAATTGCTGTCGCTAAAATCGCTCCTTGTGTTTCAAAATATTGTATGAGCGGAATGTTTAAGACGAGTTTAAATAAAAGTCCTAACAATCCTGTGAATACAATCCATTTATGACGGTCAATTCCTTGTAAAATTGCCGCCGTCACTGTAAAGAGCCCGAATAAAATAGCTACAGGGACGTAGTTTTTCAAAATAAATGCTCCCGCTTCGTCGTATTCATATAAAAATGTATACAATTCTGTTGAAAGAAGCATAATACCGATGACCATCGGTAACATGAAAAACATCATCAATTGAAATGTTTGATCGAGTGAACGGATGAGTCCTTTATGGTTGCCATTTGTGTAATAACTCGTCATGACAGGAATGAGCGCCATTGAAAATCCTGTCGCTACCATGACCGGCACCATGACAAATTTATGTGTTAATAAATTCAACATCCCGAGATAAACGTCAGATACACTCGCTAGGCCAATCGATGCCATCGCTTCATTAAACGTTAACATATCAACGAACTGATACAACGGGTTAATCACACCGACTAAAATAAATGGAATTAAATAACCGATCAACTCTTTATACATCGAGAAGAACGATACTTTCTCTTCTGGGTCAACACTCGTTTCTAATAAACGTTGATACGCCGGCTTAAATGATAGCCAGTAACGATATAAGACGAGTAAACCAGCGAGTGCTCCGATGAACGCAGCAAAGACCGCAAAATTAATCGCCATTTCTGGTGAACCTTTCATGAAATAAATAACGAAAGACGCACCTGCAAGGACGACAATGACACGGACAATTTGTTCAACGAGCTGTGAAACTGCTGTCGGCTCCATCTTTTGATGCCCTTGGAAAAACCCTCGAATAATACTCATGATCGGTACGACGAGCAACGCAAAGCTGACCCAACGGATGACACTTGAAATTTGCTCAACCGTATAAATTTGTTCATCGTCTTGACGAACGACTTCCGCAATTGGTGTCGCTAAAAAGTACAATGTGATGAACGAAATAACTCCCGTCGCTAACATAATCGCCATACCTGACTTCATCAATCGATGGCCTGTTTGATAATCTCCGAGTGCGCTATATTTCGACACATACTTCGAAACCGCAAGCGGAGCGCCAGAGATCGCAATTGAAAGAGCTAAGTTGTACGGAATATATGCATATTGATAAAGTCCCATACTCTCTTTCCCGACAATGGCATACAGTGGTATTAAATACAGTAAACCTAATGCTTTTGATAAGAAAAGACCGATCGTTAAAATCGCGGTCCCTCTCACTAATGTGGATGATGACATAGTTTTCTTAACCCTTCCATTTCATAGCTTCCTCTTTAGTTTACCTGTCAATTCA
>JASLGI010000202.1 GCA_030149685.1 Bacillaceae bacterium
GCACCTTTCGAAATTGTAAACGAAGACGAAGACGTACTCGTTGTACTTTCAGCTCCACGTTCAGAAGAAGAGCTTGAAGCACTCGAAGAAGGTCTTGAAGAAGCTGGAGATGCAGAACCAGAAGTTATCGGTGAAGCAGACAAAGAAGAAGAAGAAGAAAAAGCAGAATAAGAAGTATGATGTAATCATGCGTACGGAATTTTTCCGTACGCATCTTTTCTATAAGGAGAGGGAAGACGTTGAAAGTTATTATTGGTCTTGGAAATCCAGGAAAACAGTATGAGAAAACACGTCATAATATCGGTTTTCAAGTAATCGATGAATTGAAAGACCGCTGGAATGTTCAATCGATGCAAACGAAATTTAACGGTGCTTATGCGACAGTGCATCGACCAGAGGGGAAAGTGATGCTCGTTCAACCGATGACATATATGAACTTATCGGGTGAATGTGTGCGTCCACTCATTGATTATTATGGGGCAGACATCGAAGATATTATCGTTTTATATGATGATCTCGACTTAGGACTTGGTCAAATCCGACTTCGTTTAAAAGGTGGCGCAGGTGGTCATAACGGAATGAAATCACTCATTCAACATTTAGGCACACAATCATTTAAACGTGTTCGAATTGGAATCGGTCGTCCGGCTGGTCGTCAACCGATTGTTGATTATGTTCTTGCACCTTTTAGTAAGGAAGAACAACAAGATGTAGAAGAAGTTGTTCGTCGCGCAGCAGATGCATGTGAAGAAGCTTTATCAAAAGATTTTAACGATGTAATGAATGAGTATAATCGCTAAACAACAGGATATGCAGGTGCTTTGGCTAAAAACGCCAAGGCTTTTTCTGCTTGTCGGAAAGAAGGAAGGATAACGATGAAAAATCTCCAACGTTGGCTCGGAGACAAGCTCCATGTAGAGCATATTTTAACGGATATTGATGAAGGGAAAATTCATCAGTCACTCGTCGGATTAACAGGAAGTGCGAAAACATTGATGCTCGCATCGATATATGAACGTTCACAACGCTCAGTACTCGTTGTCGTACCGAATAGTTTACATGGACAAAAATTGTATGATGA
This sequence comes from Bacillaceae bacterium, assembly GCA_030149685.1. Next base: position 1,082 of record JASLGI010000202.1, read on the forward strand.
TTTACTTTCACTTGAAGTGGATGTGTATTTATATTTATCAGAAGAACGAATGGCCGCAAACTATGCGACGACAAATTCCGAACTCCGTGCGGAACGAGTCCAAATGTTGCAACGTCTTGCAGAAGGTAAGCGTGGTATTTACATCGTCCCTCTTTTCGCTTTATTGCAACCGTATATGTCGAAACAGCGTTGGCTTGAATCGACAGAACATCTCGCTGTAGGGGACGATATTGAATTAGACGCATGGTTAGAACGTCTCGTTGCTATCGGTTATACGAGAGAAGCAATGGTTCATTTACCGGGACAAGTAGCTGTTCGCGGCGGTATTATTGATATTTATCCGTTAACGGAAGAAGATCCGATTCGAATTGAATTGTTTGATACAGAAGTTGATTCTTTACGTACGTTCTCAGCAGAAGACCAACGAACGAAAGAGACGATAGAAGAAGTGTTAATTCCACCAGCTTTTGAAATCGGATTTACGAAGGAAATGCGTGAAACGATCATTGCAACGAGTCGAAAAGAATTGAATGAACGACTAGAAGCGATGAAAGAAGGAGAAGTGAAAGAACGTCTCCAAGAAGAAATTGATGCAGATTTGGCGAAATGGGAAATGGATGTTGTACCTGATCGATGGAAAATGTACGTGCCTTATGTGAAAGAAGAAGTATTTCCATTTTTCGATTATGTTTCTGAAGAGACGATCGTTTGTTTAGATGAATATGTTCGTTTAGAAGAGTCTGCACGTGCTTTCTATGAAGAGGAGAAAGAATGGGCACTTCAGTTGTTTGAAGAAGGACGTCGAATTGGCCTAGAGCGACTTTCTTATACGATAGAAGAATTGCGAACGATGTGGGAAGGAATCGAACTATATTTTTCTCGCTTCACACCAAAAGATACGGTGAAAGATGTACATACGTACACGTGTAAAGAAGTACCGACATTCCACGGTCAAATGTCTCTTTTGCAGACAGAGGTAGAACGTTGGAAAAATGAAGCGATGAATGTCTTTTTACTCGTATCGAATGAAGAACGCGAACAACAAGTACGTGACATTTTAGAAGATTATTCAATCGAAGCTACACTTCACGCAAAACCTTCTGAAGAAGGAGTATTATCAATCGTTCCAGGAGAGTTAGCTGAAGGATTTGAGTTATCGAGAGAGCGTGTCGTCATTTTAACCGAAGCGGAGTTATTCGCATCGAAAAAACGTCGTCCGAGACGTCAGAAAAAGTGGTCCAATGCGGAACGGATTAAAAGTTATTCTGAAATCAACACTGGAGATTATGTCGTGCATATCGAACACGGAATCGGTCGATATGATGGTGTAGAAACGTTGGAAATCGCAGGACGTCCGAAAGATTATCTCGTCATTCGTTATAAAGAAGATGATACCGTTTACGTTCCTGTTGATAAAATCGATCTCGTACAAAAATACGTTTCAGCGAATGATCGTACGCCAAAACTTCATAAGCTCGGCGGAACAGATTGGGAAAAAACGAAACGAAATGTGACAGCCGCTGTACAAGATATCGCAGATGAACTAATGAAACTTTATGCAAAGCGAGAATCCGAAAAAGGATATGCTTTTTCATCTGATGATGATGCGCAACAAGCGTTTGAAGCCGCTTTCCCTTATGCAGAAACAGACGATCAATTGCGTAGTGTGGAAGAAATTAAGCGCGATATGGAAAAAGAGCGCCCGATGGATCGATTATTATGTGGAGACGTCGGGTACGGGAAGACAGAAGTCGCATTACGTGCAGCTTTTAAAGCGATCCGTGATGGAAAGCAAGTCGCTTTTTTAGTTCCTACGACAATTTTAGCGCAACAACATTATGAAACTATCGTTGAACGCTTTGCAGGGTTTGATGATATTCGTCCAGCGTTACTGAACCGTTTCCGGACACCGAAAGAACAGAAAGAAACGTTAGAAAAATTAGCGATTGGAGAAGTAGATATCGTCGTCGGAACGCATCGCTTATTGTCAAAAGATGTGGAGTTTTTCGACCTCGGATTGTTAGTCGTAGACGAAGAACAACGTTTCGGTGTGACGCATAAAGAGAAAATTAAGCAGATGAAGACGAATGTTGACGTTTTAACATTAACAGCGACACCGATACCGCGTACGCTTCATATGTCGATGGTCGGTGTACGAGATTTATCTGTCATTGAAACACCGCCAACGAACCGTTTTCCTGTGCAAACGTACGTGATGGAACATAGTTGGGGAATCGTTCGAGAGGCGATTGAACGCGAGCTTGCACGAGGGGGACAAGTATTCTATTTATACAATCGAGTAGAAGATATGGCTAAACGAGTGCAACGTATTCAAGAGCTCGTCCCAGAAGCACGTGTCGGTTATGCGCACGGTCGTATGACGGAAAGTGCATTAGAAGCGGTCATTATTGCCTTTTTAGAAGGGGAATATGACGTACTCGTAACGACGACAATTATTGAAACGGGGATCGACATTCCGAATGTAAACACATTAGTTGTCGATGATGCCGATAAAATGGGGCTTTCCCAACTGTATCAATTACGCGGTCGTGTTGGACGTTCCAACCGTGTCGCGTACAGTTATTTCTTATATCAACGGGATAAAATATTAACAGAAGTAGCTGAAAGTCGTTTACAGGCGATACGAGACTTTACAGAACTCGGAAGTGGTTTTAAAATTGCGATGCGTGATTTAACGATTCGTGGCGCAGGAAATTTGCTCGGTGCGGAACAACATGGATTTATCGACTCTGTCGGTTTTGATTTATATTCGCAGTTGTTAGAAGAAGCGATTCAAGAACGAAAAGAAGGAAAAACGAAAGAGCCTGAATTGTTAACAGAAATTCAATTGCCGGTTCATGCACATATTCCAGAGACGTACATTGTGGATAACTTCCAAAAAATTCAGATGTACAAACGGATTCAAGCGATTCGTACGGATGATATGTATAACGATTTAATTGATGAGATGATCGACCGTTTTGGAGATCTTCCATACGAAGTAGAATTGTTACTCCGTGTCGCACGATTGCGAGCACGTGCAAGCAATGCGCATTTAGCGTCAATTCGTCAAAAAGGATCAACGATTACGTGCCAGTTGACGGCGGAAGGGACGAAAGCGTTGAATGGGCCGAAGTTTATGCAAGCGACGAAATCATTTGGTCGTGCGCTCGGCTTTTCAATGGATGGTGAAACATTAGCGGTTACTTTAGATGAACGTCAATTAGGAAAGAAAAATACGTTCGATGCGATCGAAGAACTCGTCGATCAATTAAATGAGAATCAAGAAGATGCCGATGACGAAAACGAGTAAATGGAATATGCAAGAAGCGATGCACGGTGCACTATTACTGACAGTTGCTACATTTATCGTCAAGGTGCTGTCAGTGATGTACCGTGTACCGTTTCAAAATATGGTCGGTGATGCGGGATTTTACATGTATCAACAAGTATATCCATTTGTCGGTATTTTCGTCGCATGGACGAGTTACGGATATTCTGTCGCTCTTTCAAAATGGTTAGCAGAAAGTGGCCATGAAATTGAACGTGAAAAACGAACGCAGCTCGGATTGATTTACGTCACAGTATTGATGGTGATCGTATTTTTATCCCTTTACAGTAATGCGACGTATTTAGCTCAAGCGATGGGAGACGAAGCACTTGCTCCTTTACTTCAAACGAGTAGTTGGCTCGCTTTGATCGTGCCACTTCTTGCGACAATGAAAGGGAGTTTTCAAGCGCGTGGACAATTTCGTCCGATCGCTTATGCGAATGTCACCGAACAAATCGTTCGTGTCATCGTTATTTTAGGTGGTGCTTATTTTGTTGTACAAACGTCGCGTCCACTGTATGAAGCGGCACAATTTGCTCTATTTGGTAGTGTAATAGGTGCGATAGTCGGTACCGTTCTTTTATTGCGCTTTGCACAATTTTTCAAAAGACGCCGGTTATCATTGGGTGAAGTGATGACGAGTATGAAAAAACTGACGATCTATAGTATGAGTTTTAGCTTAAGTGCTTTATTACTTTTATTGTTTCAACTCGTTGATTCGTTTACGATTGTCAATAGACTCGTCGCTCAAGGAGTAAGTTTTTCCGAAGCGATTGTTGAAAAAGGAATTTTCGATCGAGGGCATCCGTTCGTTCAAGTCGGTTTACTCGTTGCTACGACATTATCATTAGCACTCGTACCCCTCGTTGCGCGAAAAGAGGCGACTGAAAAAGAACGAAATGACACTCGGCGTTACGTCATTTTTGCTTTTCAAATCGCTGTTGCCTTCGGATTAGCAGCGACCCTCGGCCTTATGATCGTTTTAAATGATTTGAACGTCTTTTTATTTAAAGAAAATGTCGGATATGTGCCACTTCTCTTATTCGTCGGACAAATTTTTTGGCTCTCTCTCCTTTTACCGATGACAGCGATTTTACAAGGACGAGGATATTTATTGATTCCTTTTCTTATTTACGTTGTCGGTCTTCTCGTTAAAGGAAGTACAGCGTCATTTTTCATTACTCGTTGGCAAACGAGTGGTGCTGCATTAGGAAGTCACGCCAGTTTATTTGTGATGACGATTTTATTGAGTAGTTATTTTTATTATCATTTACCGATGCGTTTAATGCGGCCGAAATTTTTATACAAACTTGTGAAAGCAAGTGTCGTTTTGGTCGGAGTTACGTTGTTGTGGAAATATAGTATGAGCTTGTTTACGAGTGACGGTCGACTCTTTGCGATGTGGATGACTCTCTCGACTGCACTCATAGGTAGTCTCACTTTTGGGTATATGATTGTAAGAGAAGAGATGTTTCATATTCGAGAGTGGCTCCTTTTACCGAAAGGGGATCTATTTGCAAAATGGCAATTAGCCGTACGACGAAAGGATGGAAAGAAATGAAGTCGATTACAGTAGTAGGTTTAGGTGCAGGAGAAATAGAACAAATGTCAGTCGGTGTTTACCGACGTCTTCTAAAAGCAGACAATGTATGGGTCCGCACGAAAGACCATCCGTTATTTGATGAGTTAGAAGAAGTGACATTTACTAGCTTTGATGAAGTGTACGAAGAAAGCGAATTGTTTGAAGAAACGTATGAAACGATCGCTCACCGTTTAGAAAAAGAGGCAGAAAAGGGACCTGTTTTATATGCGGTGCCAGGACATCCTCTCGTCGCTGAACAAACAGTGCAATTACTTATTGAAAAAGAACGTGAAGGAACGATTGATTTAGTCATTATCGGTGGTGAAAGTTTTCTCGATGCCGTATTTACAGCACTTCGCATCGATCCAGTCGAAGGATTCCAACTCGTTGATGCATTTACGATGACGAAAGAGTCCCTTCAAGTCACTCAACATGTACTCATTACGCAAGTGTTTGATGAAATGAGTGCGTCTGAAGCAAAACTTACTTTGATGGAGCGTTACGATGCGGAACATCCGGTGACGATTTTATTCGGAGCAGGGACGAAAGAAGAACAACTCGTTCAGTGCCCGCTTTATGAACTCGACCGAAAAATGACTTTTAGTAATTTGGCGACGATTTATGTGCCACCTATTGAACATTTTGAACAACGTCTCGGTGATTGGGAAACACTCGCTTATATCGTTCGTCGATTACGTGCAAAAGATGGTTGTCCGTGGGATCAAAAACAGACGCACTTGTCGTTGCGTCCGTATTTAATTGAAGAAGCGCATGAAGCAGTTCAAGCGATTACAGAGGAAGACGATGCAGCGATCGTCGATGAACTCGGAGATGTGTTATTACAAGTCTTTTTACACGGGCAAATCGGGGAAGAATCCGGCTATTTTGACTTACGAGAAATTGTCGCAGCGGTCTCTTCAAAAATGATTCGACGTCATCCCCATGTCTTCGGTGACGTCGAAGGGTTAACAGAGGAAGAGTTAAGTGAACAATGGCAACAGATCAAAGAACTAGAGCGTGGGGAGCAACAAGCATCGATGTTAGATGAGCAATATATCGCAACGTCTAGTTTACTTACGGCGTACAATTATCAAAAAGAAGCAGCGAAAGTAGGGTTTGATTGGCCGACGATTCGCGGAGCATTTCAAAAGTTTGAAGAAGAGTGGCGTGAGTTTCAATATGAAGTTGTTCACGGAACGAAAGAACGTCAACTCGACGAACTAGGCGATGTCTTTTTCACTTTAGTCAATATTGCTCGTTATTTAAAAATCTCTCCAGAACAAGCACTCGTTCATGCGAATGAAAAGTTTTATCGCCGTTTTCATGGTATTGAAAAGAAAGTACTTCAAGAAAAGCGCCAAATGACCGATTATACATTAGAAGAGCTCGATCAGTTTTGGCAACAAGTAAAGGAGGAAGAATGATGCGTTTAGATAAATTTTTAAAAGTATCACGTCTTGTGAAACGCCGTACATTAGCAAAACAAATTGCTGATAGCGGTCGCGTCCTCATTAACGATGTTCCAGCGAAAGCATCGACGAAAGTGAAAGTCGGTGATGAAATCGTGATTCGCTTCGGTCAAACGATCGTTACTGCTCAAGTCGATGCCTTAAAAGATTCAACGAAAAAAGAAGATGCTGCAAAAATGTACACGATTTTAAAAGAAGAGCGTGTAACGGAAGAATAGAAAAGAGGGGAATCTATGGCTAGAAAGAGAAACCGGAAAATCGCACATGTTCAAAATGAATATACAGAAATGAAAAAAGAACGAATGAAGCAACAGAGAAGACGCCGAAAAAAAGTGTATCGTCGACTGATGATCGGTGCGTTAGTCATGACCCTCGTTGTTTCAATCTTTGGTTGGGAATATTATCAAAAAAGCAAACGTTTTAATGAGCTTGCCATAGAAAAAGAAACGTTGAAAGAACAGTTAGAAGAAGTAGATACGTACCAAAAAGATTTGAAAGATGAATTGAAAAAATTAGAAGACGATGAATATATTGAGAAACTTGCTCGTCAAAAATATCTCGTCGGGAAGTCAGGAGAGACTATTTTTTCAATCCCTGAAGAAGACGTAGAAGATGATCAGAAAGACGACGAAGAAGAGGATGAAAAGAAGTAGTCTTATTGACAGCTTGGCGTAGTAGGCTATAATGAGTGTAAGGCTCTTAATTTCTAGGGCGATGAAAATGTGTTTGTAAAGACTTCTCACGTTCAAAAGAGGTCGCTTAAATTTTAAGGAGGAGCATTTTTTTTATGTCAATTGAAGTAGGCAGCAA
>JASLGI010000197.1 GCA_030149685.1 Bacillaceae bacterium
GACACGTCCTTCTGATACGTGGACGTAGTCGTTAAATGTATAACCGAAGAGTCCAGGGAAAATTTCCATGTCACAATAGACACAAAGTTGTCCGCTACGGAACCCATTTGCGGTATCAGCGGCAAGCGCATCTCCTAAATAATTCGAAAGCGGTGCTTCTAAACCAGAATAAGAAGTATCCCCCATATCGAATGATCCAATTAGTACGTCAACAATGCCATCTAAATACGCATGTAAGTTGACTTGTGATTCCATCGAGTCGATGATTGCTTGTCGATTTGATGTTTTCTTACTTTCTTTCGCTTCTTCTTCTTTTTTCTCTGCTACTTGTTCTTGAGTTTTTAACTGTTCTTCAATCGTCGCTTCATGTGTTTTTAACGTATCTTGTTCAAGCTCTGATAACTCGTCTATATCGATCGACGCGATAAACTCTTTCGCTTTTGCCCATTCTTTATCTTTCATTAACTGGTTCACTTGTTGGATCACAAGTTTACTTTTTTTACTTTCAAATCGATCAACTTCTTCATCTAAGCGTTCAACAATCGCTGTTTCAAATTCTTTTCGCACGTCTTTAAAACGTTTTTTCTGTAAATTGTCGAGGGATGTTTTCGCTCGGTCAAAATCGTCATCATTTAATTGACGTTCGTATGTATATAAATCTTCTGCCCACTCAAGCAATTCCGCTGTTTCGTCTGTCGGTTGTTCGTCTTTACTTTCTTTCAACAATTTTGTCGCTTCTTTAAATTGTCCATCTGTCATTGCATCGACTCCTTTTTGTAAAGAAGGATGGTCGCTTGATTGACAACTCGCTAGTAAAAATACAATTGAGAAGCTCATAATTGCCCACATAATTTTTTTCATCGCATTGACTCCTTTAATCATTTTCAGATACTTCCAATTATACACGGACCTTCCTAATAAGGGGGAGAGAAAATTAGTGAAGGGTGCAATATTTTTAAGTAAAAGGCGAACGTATTATCGTCTTTTTGTTGCTAGTTTGAAAGGGGCTTGTTAAAATGACGCTAGAAATAAGAACGAGGAGGATATTATGGCTAAACAGAAAACGAAATTTATGTGTAGAGATTGCGGATATGAATCGCCTAAGTGGATGGGGCGTTGTCCGGGATGTGGTGAATGGAACACGATGGATGAAGCAATCGTTGCCAAACCGGTCAAAGGTACGCGCGGCACATTTCAAACAGGAGAAGAAGAAGTGTCGAAAGCAATTCCAATCACTTCAGTTGAAACACGAGAGGAACCTCGAGTTGAAACAGAACTCGGTGAGCTCAATCGTGTACTTGGAGGAGGAATTGTTCCAGGTTCGCTCGTTTTGATCGGGGGAGATCCGGGGATTGGAAAGTCGACGCTTCTTTTACAAGTGAGTGCGATGCTTGCGGAAGCAAAAGAGCGGGTATTGTACGTGTCAGGAGAGGAATCGATTCGTCAGACGAAGATGCGGGCAGAACGTCTCGGTGTGAAGTCAGATGAGTTATACATTTATGCAGAGACAGACTTGTCGCGCATTCACGAAACGATTTATCAAGTAAAACCGAATTTTATCGTTATCGACTCTATTCAAACGATTCACCACCCAGAAGTGACGAGTGCACCGGGAAGTGTGACACAAGTGCGTGAAAGTACAGCAGAATTGATGCGTATTGCAAAGACAGAAGGAATTGCTATTTTCCTCGTCGGTCACGTAACGAAAGAAGGTCAAATTGCCGGACCGCGTATTTTAGAGCATATGGTAGATGCGGTACTTTACTTTGAAGGAGATAAACACCATTCGTATCGTATTTTACGTAGTGTGAAAAACCGTTTTGGCTCTACGAATGAACTCGCTATTTTCGAAATGGCACATAGCGGATTAAAAGAAGTATTGAATCCGTCTGAATTATTTTTAAGAGAACGTGCGAAAAGTGGTGCCGGTTCGACCGTCGTAGCATCGATGGAAGGGACGCGTCCGATTCTCGTAGAAATTCAAGCGCTTGTGACGCAATCGAGTTTTAACTATCCGAAACGGATGGCAACAGGAATTGACCAAAACCGTGTGTCATTGTTATTGGCCGTACTTGAAAAGCGGATGGGCATGTTACTTCAAGCGCAAGATGCGTATATTAAAGTAGCCGGTGGTGTAAAACTTGATGAGCCAGCGATCGATTTAGCTATTTTAATTAGTATCGTTTCTAGTTATAACGATCAAACCGTCGGATTATCGGATTGCTTTATCGGGGAAGTTGGTTTGACAGGAGAAGTGCGTCGTGTATCACGAATTGAACAACGAGTAAATGAAGCGGCAAAGCTCGGCTTTACACGTTTGATCGTCCCAGCGGCTAATTTAGACGGATGGGAAGCACCAGCGGGCGTAGAAATTCACGGAGTAGATAATGTTCAACAAGCGGTTCGTCTCGCTTTTCAACCAAGATAGCGTCAACCTCTCTTAGTTAGGGCAACTTTTCATATGAAAAATAGTCCTAGTAATGAGAGGTTTTTTGTCTCGTGATTTGTTCTCTCTAGTATGATGAAAAGTGAAAGGAGGCTCATTATGTTGAAACGAACGATTCAGCTAATATTTTTACTCGTTGGTGGCGCTGCCGGTGTGTTATTTATTCCGTCTTTATTTGAAGCTTTTTCATTCCAACCACACCCGTGGATCAATCATCCCTATACAGCAGCAGCGATCGGCGTTATTATTTTCGGTATTTTATCGATGTTTTTAGTAACTCCAACCGTTCGTCTCATTGAATGGGTAGAAAATCAACTATTAAAAGCACCGATTTTTGACTTAATTTTTGGAACACTCGGACTTGTGATCGGATTATTCGTTGCTTTTTTAATTAGCTTTGCATTTAGTAGTATCGAAATTCGTTTTATTACGTCGATTTTACCGATCGTTTTATCGGTGTTTCTCGGGTATCTCGGTTTCCAAGTTGGCTTTCAAAAGCGAGAAGAGTTGATGGCGTCTATCTTTCAATGGAAAACAGCAGAGCGCGAAACGATGGATAAAAAAGGTAAGAAAAAAACTAATGATGCATCGAAGAAAAAAGTTCTCGATACGAGTGTCATTATTGATGGGCGTATCGCTGATGTTGCAACGACTGGCTTCTTAGAAGGGACATTGATCGTTCCACAGTTCGTGTTGACAGAATTACAACATATCGCTGATTCATCCGACTCATTGAAACGGACGAAAGGGCGAAGAGGTCTTGATATTTTAAAGCTCCTCCAAGAAAATGAACGTATTACGGTCGAAATTACGAATAAAGATTATGATGCCATTGCAGAAGTTGATTTAAAACTCGTCCGCCTAGCGAAAGATCTCGGAGGTTATGTCGTGACGACGGATTTCAATCTCAATAAAGTAGCAGATTTGCACGGAGTTGAAGTGCTTAATATGAATGACTTATCGAATGCGGTGAAGCCGATCGTTATTCCCGGTGAGAAAATGCATTTATACGTCATTAAACAAGGAAAAGAGCACAATCAAGGAATCGCTTATTTAGAAGATGGTACGATGATCGTCGTCGAAGAAGGAAAACGTTATATTGGTCAATCGATTGATGCGATTGTTACGAGCGTTTTACAGACGTCTGCAGGGCGAATGATTTTCGTCCGACCGTCAAAGGAGGATTAAGTTGAAACAATATACAGTGATGCTTCCTGCTGCAGGAAGTGGTAAACGTATGGGCGCAGGGATGAATAAACTCTTTTTATCGTTAGATGGGCATCCGATTCTTGCTCATACGTTACATACGTTTGAAAAAGATCCTTTCTGCAAGGGAATGATTTTAGCGATCAAAGAAGAAGAGCGACAAGAGATGGAATCACTCGTCGATCAATACAAATTGACGAAAGTACGTCCATTCGCAATTGGAGGAAAAGAGCGCCAGCATAGTGTACATGCGTGTTTAGAAGCTTTTGAAGGTAGTGATGAAGATGTCGTTCTCGTACACGATGCGGCACGTCCATTTATTCGACAAGACGTCATTCATACGTTAGTAGAACGAGCGGCGCAAGAAGGTGGGGCGGTCGCAGCGGTACGTGCGAAAGATACGACAAAAGTCGTCGTCGAACATGTTGTTCGTGAAACGGTTCCGCGTGAAACGTTGTGGAACGTTCAAACACCTCAAGCTTTTCGTTATGGCGAGTTGTTTGACGCTTCTCAACGTGCATTAGAAGAAGAAGTGTTCGTTACGGATGAGTCGATGTTGTTTGAACGACTCGGAAAAAAAGTTGTGATCGTTGAAAGTACGTACGATAATATTAAAATGACGACGAAAGAAGATCTCGCTTTCGGAGAAATTATTTTACGACGAAAGGAAGAATATCAATGATTCGAATTGGTCAAGGATTTGATGTGCATGCATTTAGTGAAGGACGCCCACTCATTTTAGGAGGAATTGAAATACCGTATGAACGTGGACTTGCCGGACACTCAGATGCTGATGTTGTCTTACATACGGTGACAGATGCAGCGTTAGGAGCAGTCGGACTACGCGATATCGGCACGCATTTTCCAGATACAGACGAAGCGTTCAAAGATGCAGACTCTGCTGTTTTATTAGAAGAAGCGTGGAAATTAATTCGAGCAAAAGGATACGTTTTAGGCAATATCGATCTTACGATTATGGCGGAGCGCCCGAAAATGGCTCCTCATATTGATCGTATTCAAGCGCGTATCGCACAGTTGCTCGAAGCAGAAGTTTCTCAAGTGAACGTGAAAGCGACGACGACAGAAAAGCTTGGATTTGTCGGGCGTGAAGAAGGAATTGCAGCACTCGCAGCGATTTTACTCATCAAAGAACAGTGACGTTTTCAAATTTGTGATAAACGTGCTAAAATAGAAGATGTAATTTTAAAAACGATCGGAGAGGTACAAATGACGAAAAAAGTTCGCGTACGTTATGCACCGAGCCCAACAGGACATTTACATATTGGAGGAGCTCGTACAGCATTATTTAACTACTTATTTGCACGTCACAATGATGGGGAGTTCATCATTCGTATTGAAGATACAGACGTAGAACGTAATATTGAAGGTGGAGAAGCTTCACAAATTGAAAACTTAACGTGGTTAGGTTTCGATTACGATGAAGGCCCACATATGGGAGGCCCATACGGACCATACCGTCAAACAGAACGTTTTGATATTTATACGAAATATGCAGAGCAATTGTTAGAAGAAGGTCATGCGTATAAATGTTTCTGTACACCAGAAGAGTTAGAGACAGAACGTGAAGAACAGAAAGCTAAAGGGATTGCAGCACCGATGTACTCAGGGAAATGTCGTCACTTATCTGCAGAAGAAGTAGCGGAAAAAGAAGCAGCAGGAGAAGCTTACACATTACGTGTACGTGTGCCTGAAAATGTGACATACCGTTTCACAGACCTCGTACGTGGAGAAGTGGCATTTGAATCAGAAGATATCGGTGACTGGGTCATTATGAAAGCAAATGGTATTCCAACATACAACTTTGCTGTCGTTATTGATGATCATTTAATGGAAATGACACATGTCTTCCGTGGAGAAGAACATTTAACGAATACACCACGTCAAATGATGATTTTCGATATGTTCGGTTGGGAACACCCAACGTTTGGCCATATGACATTGATTGTGAACGAAGACCGTAAAAAGTTATCAAAACGTGATGAGTCGATCATTCAATTCGTTTCACAATATCGTGAATTAGGCTTTTTACCAGAAGCGATGTTCAACTTCTTCGCTTTACTCGGGTGGTCACCAGGTGGCGAAAACTCAGAGCGTGAAATTTTCTCACAAGAAGAGCTTATTGAGATCTTCGATGTCGAGCGTTTAGCGAAATCACCATCGATGTTCGATAAAGAGAAATTAACGTGGATGAACAACGCATATATTAAAGAATTAGCAGAAGAAGATGTCGTTGCGTTAGCATTGCCATTTTTACAAAAAGAAGGACGTCTCCCAGAAGAGCTTTCAGTAGAAGAAGCAGAATGGGCAAAACGTTTAATCCTTCTTTACCAAGAGCAGTTGCATTACGGTGCTGAAATTGTTGAGTTAACAGAACAATTCTTTACGGAAGCTATCGATTATGATGAAGCAGCGAAAGAAGTGCTCGCAGGTGAACAAGTACCTGAAGTGATGCAAGCATTTGCAGAAGAGCTTGAAGCACTTGAAGTGTTTGAAGCAGCAGCGATTAAAAAATCAATTAAAGCTGTTCAAAAGAAAACAGGTCATAAAGGGAAAAATTTATTTATGCCTATCCGCGTCGTAACAACAGGTGAAACACGTGGACCAGAATTACCAGATGCGATTGAATTGATCGGTAAAGAGACGATTTTAAACCGCGTACGTCAATTCGCAAATTAAAGCGATGATTGAGGAAAGTGAATCGAACCGGAATGTACAGAGAGAGCGAATGGTGAGAACGCTCCATTAACGGCGATTTGGATGCCCCTCATAGCGTCATCTCGAATGAAGTAGAGATGAACGGCTCACCGTCGTTATTCGGTGAAAAGGTGAAGGGGGAGGTCCCCTTAATCGGAGTGGAACCGCGCAAAAAGCGTCTCTGTCAATAGATAGAGGCGTTTTTTGTCGTTCAAAGAAGAGAAGAGAATGTAACGATTTTAGAGGAGGAAACTATGTATACAACATTGTTAACGAGGATGAAAGAAGATATTGATTGCGTGTTATGTCGAGATCCGGCTGCGCGAAGTCGAGCGGAAGTCGCTTTAACGTATTCAGGAGTTCATGCGATTTGGTTCCATCGAATCGCTCATTGGTTATTTCAACGAGACTTTCATTTTCTTGCACGTGCAACGTCACAAATGAGTCGGATGATTACAGGAATTGAAATTCACCCGGGGGCACAATTAGGACGGCGATTATTTATTGACCACGGAATGGGTGTTGTCATCGGTGAAACGTGTGAAATTGGCAATGATGTGACGATCTATCAAGGCGTGACACTCGGAGGGACTGGAAAAGAACAAGGGAAAAGACATCCGACATTAGAAGATGGTGTACTTGTCGCAGCGGGAGCAAAAGTCCTCGGGTCAATTACGATCGGTAAAAATAGCAAAGTCGGTGCAGGTTCTGTCGTTTTAAAAGACGTGCCGGCAAATTCAACGGTTGTCGGAATTCCTGGGAAAGTCGTTATTTCTAATGGTGTGCGTGTGAAAGATCAGTTCGAACATCAAGATATGCCAGACCCAATTGCAGATAAATGCCGTGAGTTACAACGTCAAATTGATGCATTGCAACGTCAAGTCGTTTCATTACAACAACAATTACGAGTACAAGGAGAGGGTAGTTTATGACGATTCAAATTTACAACACATTGACGCGTAAAAAAGAACCATTCGTGCCAATTGAAGAAGGTAAAGTGAAGATGTACGTCTGTGGTCCGACAGTTTATAACTACATTCATATCGGTAATGCTCGCCCAGCGATCGTTTTTGATACGGTTCGCCGTTATTTAACATATCGAGGATACGATGTACATTATGTATCGAACTTTACAGACGTAGACGACAAAATTATTCGAGCAGCGAATGAGCTCGGGGAAGACGTACGTGATTTAACGGACCGCTTCATTCAAGCATATCACGAAGATGTCGGCGCACTCGGTTGCCAAGTAGCAGATGCTCATCCACGCGTTACGGATCATATCGATGATATCGTCGATTTTATTCAAGTGCTCGTTGATAAAGGTTATGCTTATGAAGTAGATGGCGACGTTTATTTCCACACAGATAAATTTGAAGAGTATGGAAAATTATCGCATCAGTCCATCGATGAATTACGTGTCGGTGCTCGAATTGAAAAAAACGAAGCGAAAAAGAATGCGCTCGATTTTGCTTTATGGAAAAAAGCGAAGGAAGGCGAAATTTCTTGGGATAGTCCGTGGGGGAAAGGTCGTCCAGGATGGCATATCGAATGTTCAGTCATGGCACGTGAGCATTTAGGAGATACGATCGATATTCACGCAGGGGGACAAGACTTAACATTCCCACACCATGAAAATGAAATTGCCCAATCAGAAGCGCATAATGATAAAACTTTTGCGAATTATTGGATGCACAATGGACATATTAATATCGATAATGAAAAGATGAGTAAATCACTCGGTAATTTCGTTTTAGTCAATGATATTCGAAAAGAAATTGATCCAAATGTTTTACGTTTCTTCATGTTGTCTGTTCGTTATCGTTATCCGATCAACTTCTCTCGTGAGCTTGTAGATCAAGCAAAAAATAGTTTACAACGTATTCAGACGACATATAGTAGCGTCGTTGAACGTTTAGAAACGAGTGCAGACTTAGGTGAGGAAACGTCTTCATGGCTTATGCAAATTGAAGAAGCTGTCGAAAAGTTTGAACAAGCGATGGATGATGATTTCAACACAGCGAACGCGATTACAGCAATTTTTGAGTTAACGAAATTAGCGAACACGTATTTGTTAGAAAAACAAACAGCAATCTTAGTATTAGAGCGTTTCAAACACGAGCTAGAAACATTGATGAATGTGTTAGGGATTGAATTGGTGCCTGAACAAGAGTTGCTTGATGATGAAGTCAATGCATTGATTGAAGAGCGTGAACAAGCGCGACTTGATCGTAACTTTGCACGTGCAGATGAAATTCGAGATTTATTGAAAGAACGTGGCATTTTACTTGAAGATACATCACAAGGCCCACGTTGGAAAAGAGGATAAAACAACTTGAAACAAATGAAGCAAGGAGACGTCAAACAATTGAACGCACTCACTCTCGCTTATATGGGAGATGCAGTGTACGAGTCATATATTCGGCAATATTTAATTACAAAAGGAATGACGAAACCGAATAAACTTCATAAAGAAGCGACGAAATATGTGTCTGCTAAAGCACAAGCAAAAATTGTCGATGTCATGCGAGAAACGCAATTTTTGACAGAAGAAGAAACGAATGTATTACGTAGAGGGCGCAATGCAAAATCGCATAGCGTCCCTAAAAATGTTGATGTACGCACGTATAATTACAGCAGTGCGTTTGAAGCAGTTGTTGGATACTTACATTTACTTGGAAAACATGAGCGTGTCACACAATGGTTAGAACAGGCTGTTAGGATTATTGAAGAAGGAGGAGAAGCGAAATGACGAAAGAACAAGAATGGATCGGTGGTAAAAACCCCGTCCTCGCCGCTTTAAAATCAGATCGAGACTTAAATAAAATATGGGTAGCAGAAGGTTTGAATAAACAGACATATCAAGAAATTATGGATTACGCATCGAAACAAAAGATTGTCGTTCAAACAGTACCCCGTAAACGATTAGACCAAATGGTTGATATTCCACACCAAGGAATTGTTGCGAGTGTGGCTGCTTATGAATATGCTACACTCGATGATTTGTTTGCACGAGCAGAAAGTCGTGGCGAAGATCCATTTTTCATTATGCTAGACGAATTAGAAGACCCGCACAATTTAGGTTCTATTTTACGAACGGCTGATGCAGTAGGAGCGCACGGTGTAATTATTCCAAAACATCGCTCAGTCTCTTTAACGAGTACTGTTGCAAAAGCATCGACAGGAGCGATTGAATTTGTGCCGGTCGTTCGCGTGACGAACTTATCACAAACGGTCGACACGTTGAAAGAACGTGGCGTATGGGTAGCAGGAACTGACGCTGCTCAAGGTGGAGCTGTCGATTATCGTTATATGGACGCGACATTACCGCTTGCTTTAATTATCGGTAATGAAGGAAAAGGAATGTCGCCGAAATTGAAGAAACGTTGTGATTTTTTATATACGATTCCGATGCAAGGAAAAATTACATCATTAAATGCAAGTGTAGCAACAGCGTTATTAATGTATGAAGTGTACCGGAAACGTCATCCGCTTAAAGGCGGTAAATGAAGCGACAAACAATTATGTTAATCGATGGATACAACATTATTGGAGATTGGCCTGAACTCCAACGATTAAAGCACCGGAATTTAGGATTAGCGCGTGACCGCTTAATTGATCGAATGACTGCTTATCAAGCGCAAACAAAAAAACGTGTCATCGTCGTGTTTGATGCGCATATGCAAGAAGGAATGGAACATCGCGAAAAGAAAGATGCCATTGAAATAGTTTTTACGCAAGAGAATGAAACGGCCGATGAGCGGATTGAAAAACTCGTTTCAGAACTTCAAAATCGTTTAACGACGATTGAAGTAGCAACGAGTGATGCGACAGAACAATGGGTGACATTTGGAAAAGGAGCATCGAGAAAGTCTGCTCGAGAGCTAGAATTAGAGCTTGATCATATGGAGCGAACCGTAAGTAGTCGTGTACGAAAGATGGAAAAACAACCGCATCGTTTAACGACGAGTGATCGAATCGATGCGGCAACAGCAGCTAAATTAGAACGTATTCGTCGCGGTCTATAATCGAAAGATGAGGAGTGACGGAATTGTCAACAATTGCAGCTCAAGTGGACGAAAAGACTTTGTTAGCAGCCGCTCGTCTTGGAGATGAAGAAGCTTGGCGTCAATTAATTCAACAGCACGATACGATTATTAAAAAACATGTTCATTCATATTATCTCGTCGGTGGCGATAAAGAAGACTTGTATCAAGAAGGGTTGATCGGTTTATGCCAGGCGATTCAAACGTATAATCATCAAAAAGCTAGTTTTTCAACATATGCTCATCTTTGTGTGAAGCGTCAATTGATCAATGCGATTCGAACAGATACGAGACAGAAGCATCAAGTGTTGAATATGTCGGTGTCATTCGAAGGCGACCGAATCATTACATTGACGAAGCATTCGGCTCCTTTGAGTGAAGTACTAGAAGATCCGACATCACCGATTCCAGAAGATACGATGATGAAAAGAGAATGCTATCATCTCATTCAATATTTTATGCAAAAATTACTCAGTCCATTTGAACGTCGCGTCTTTCTTTATTACGTTGAAGGAATGTCTTATGAAAAAATCGCTCAATTATTACAAAGGTCAGAAAAGTCGATTGACAATGCTTTACAGCGTTCAAAGCGAAAGTTAATTGTTCGAATTCACCAATATTTCGAAGAAGGCGAATAAGAAGTTCGATTGACACGGTTTCTTTCAGGTGGTATTCTGTAACGGACTACGGTCGTGAAGAAAAAGGTGAGAAAATGTCTAAAAAAATCGTATTAAGTTGCGAGCGATGTGGGACGAGAAACTATTCTCTACCACGACCAAAAAACCAAGGGTCTGTACGTTTAGAATTACAAAAGTTTTGTTCACATTGTAATCAACGTACATTGCATAAAGAGTCGGTATGAAAATAGAAGTACTTATAGATGTTGAGAAATGATGACGACATCTAAACAAGTAAAAAATAAAGCCGATACAAATGAAGAAATGAACAGCTTTATATAAAAAACGTTAAATAAAAGTAGCAGTTGAGAGAACTTTAAATGTTCGGAGGTTACGGAACTTATGAAAAAGATTACCGGGTTTTTAAAAGCGGTCATCGCTGAAATGCGTAAAGTAAGTTGGCCGAAGAAAAAAGAATTAAAGAAATATACAGTAGTTGTTATTGCAACTGTCGTCTTCATGGCTGTATACTTCGGTGTAGTAGATTTTGCGATTTCGCGCATCATGGATTGGTATATTGCGTTATAATTGATGAAGTATTCATATACATTTGAAAGATCCCGTTTTTTTGAATGAACGGGTTTTTTCAGTTTGCACACATTTGACAGTTGAACTATTAAAGGAGGGACGGACGTAGAGTCCTCACCGCAATGGAATTACAAAAGAAATGGTATGTTGTTCAAACATATTCAGGGCATGAAAACAGTGTAAAAGTGAATTTAGAAAAACGAGTCGAGACGATGGAAATGCAAGATCAAATTTTCCAAGTAATCGTACCGGAAGAAACAGTAGAAGAAGTAAAAGATGGAAAGAAAAAAGTTTATCAGCGTAAAATTTTCCCAGGATACGTATTAGTAGAGCTCATTATGACAGATGATTCATGGTATGTCGTACGTAATACACCAAACGTTACAGGTTTCCTCGGATCTTCAGGAGGCGGGGTAAAACCGACGCCGCTTTTACCGGAAGAAGTTGCATCAATTTTACAAAAAGTTGAAGAGGAAACGACTTCTGTCGATCTCGTCGTCGGTGATGAAGTTGCTATTTTAGAAGGGCCGTTTGAACATTTCCAAGGAAAAGTTCAAGAGATCGATATGGAAGTAGAAAAAGCGACAGTTCTCGTCGATATGTTCGGTCGAGAAACAAAAGTTGAACTAGAATTTGAAAAAATTCGTAAAGTAGACTAAGATTAAACTTGCGAGATATTTTAAAAGGTGGTATCATTTCAAAGGTCAAGCTTACATTTTTTATAAAATGTAACTCAATGACAATCTACCGGCATTAGTCGATAGACACATATTGAAGTGGGAGGGGCAACCCAGTGACCACACTACGGACTTTAAGGAGGTGTGTCTCGTGGCTAAAAAAGTAAGCACAATGGTAAAATTACAAATCCCAGCAGGGAAAGCAAACCCGGCACCGCCAGTTGGACCAGCATTAGGTCAAGCAGGTATTAACATTATGGGATTCTGTAAAGAATTCAACGCAAAAACAGCAGACCAAGCAGGAATGATTATTCCTGTTGAGATAACTGTATTTGAAGACCGCTCATTTACTTTCATTACAAAAACTCCACCTGCATCAATTTTACTTAAAAAAGCAGCTAAAATCGACAAAGGTTCAGGTGAACCAAACAAGAAAAAAGTTGCTACAGTAACTGAAGATCAGGTACGCGAAATCGCAGAGTTAAAAATGGAAGACTTAAACGCTGCATCAGTGGAAGCTGCGATGGAGATGGTTAAAGGTACAGCGCGCAGTATGGGAATCACTGTTAAGTAATTTTCATACACGTCGTACGTTTCGTAGGTTGCGCCTTTTCTTAAGAAGGGACGCAACCTTATTCGTGGGAGGTATAATTCCGCTAGCACCACAAAGAGGAGGAAATATTAATGGGTAAAAAATTCGAAGACGCGATCAAAAAAATTGACCGCGAAAAAGAATATGAATATACAGAAGCAATCGAGCTTGCGAAAGAAACAAGCACGACAAACTTTGACGCAACTGTAGAAGTTGCATTCCGTTTAAACATTGACGTTTCTAAAAACGATCAACAAATCCGTGGAGCAGTAGTGCTTCCAAACGGAACGGGTAAAACACAAACAGTTCTCGTTTTCGCTAAAGGCGAAAAAGCGAAAGAAGCAGAAGCTGCAGGAGCAGACTTCGTTGGCGATGCAGAATTAATCGAAAAAATCCAAGGCGGATGGTTCGGTTTCGACGCAGTCGTTGCAACACCTGACATGATGGGAGAAGTTGGTAAAATCGGACGTGTCTTAGGACCAAAAGGTTTAATGCCAAACCCTAAAACAGGAACAGTTACTTTCGACGTAGAAAAAGCTGTTAGCGAAATCAAAGCAGGTAAAGTTGAGTACCGTGCAGATAAAGCAGGTATTATCCACGCACCTATCGGAAAAGTTTCATTTGACACAGCTGACCTCGTGAAAAACTTCGAGAAAATGTTCAACACAGTTCTCGCAGCACGTCCAGCAGCAGTTAAAGGAACTTACATGCAGTCACTTCACGTGACAACAACGATGGGACCTTCTGTTAAAATTAATCCTTTAACAGCAGTACCAGCTGACGAAGAATAATAGTTGACAAACGTTTTTGTCCTATGCTATGCTCTTCCATGGTAATAAATTGAATATCCATTTGTACCGAAGACAGTAGGGGTGGCATGCCACATAATGATCCTACCGAGGACTGACGTTTATTAACGACTATTCTACCCTCATGTCTTCTTTCGGAAGTATGAGGGTTTTTTTATATCGGTATAAGTGCAACAAGTGATGAGGAGGTGTCAAGATGAGCAAAATTTTAGATGCAAAAAAAGCAGTAGTTAGTGAAATTGCAGAAAAGATGAAAACAGCATCTGCTGTATTAGTAGTCGACTACCGTGGTCTTAAAGTAGAACAAGCAACTGAATTACGTAAACAATTACGTGAAGCAGGCGTTGACTTCAAAGTTTACAAAAACACGATGGCACGTCGTGCGGCTGAAGAAACAGGATTTGAAGCATTAGTTCCACACTTAAAAGGACCTAACGCAATTGCATTCTCAGAAGAAGACGTAATTGCACCTGCAAAAGTATTACATACCTTCGCGAAAGAAAACGAAGATTTAGTAATCAAAGCAGGAGTTATCGAAGGTGAAGAAGTAACTGTAGAAGAGATTCAAGCTCTCGCAGAACTTCCATCACGCGACGGTCTTTTATCTATGCTTCTCAGCGTGCTCGAAGCACCAATGCGTAACGTTGCTCTCGCAGCAAAAGCAGTTGCAGACAAAAAAGCAGAAGAAGGCGAAGAAGAAGGCGCATAAGCATCTCTTTCGTCGAGTGGCTTAACACTCAACAACAAATAAAAAACAAAACCTATTAGGAGGAAATATACAATGACTAAAGATCAAATCATTGAAGCAATTAAAGAAATGACAGTTCTCGAACTCAACGAATTAGTTGAAGCAATCGAAGAAGAATTCGGCGTAACAGCAGCAGCACCAGTAGCAGTAGCAGGAGGCGGAGACGCAGGCGGCGGAGCTGAGCAATCAGAATTCGACGTTATCCTTGCTGAAGCAGGAGCACAAAAAATCAAAGTTATCAAAGCAGTTCGCGAAATTACAGGCCTCGGCTTAAAAGACGCGAAAGCAATGGTAGACGAAGCGCCTAAAGCAGTTAAAGAAGGCGTAGACAAAGAAGAAGCTGAAGAACTCAAAGCGAAACTTGAAGAAGTTGGCGCAGTAGTAGAACTTAAATAAGAAGCGATTCTTACAAAAAGCGAAAGCTCGTTCATCGGACGAGCTTTCTTTTTTTAACGAGGACTCTCGTTGATGAAGCTTCATGCAGAGCGTGGATTTTTCATGAACGAAGAGTCCAAAGTTTTTTGCACAATCGCCATAAACGAAAAAACGAAGAATGTCAAGGTAAAAAATTGACTAAATGAATTTTATATGCTAGCATTGTATAATGCATATAATGTTGCACCTTTATGCACATCGAACTGTTTTAAGAAAGAAAATAGTTTCAAACGATCGGGCAAATGCTCGCATCAAGCATAAAGTAATTGTTGTATCAATGGACAGTCAGTATAAGTAAAAGTAATGAAACCGAAAATGAGCTCTCGATTTAGACTCGTTTTCTTTTTGTTTTTTCGCTACTTGTATCGTTACGAGTAAGCGAAAAACGACTATTGTTTGAGGGGTGAAAGAGTTGACAGGTCATTTAGTACAATACGGTCAACACCGTCAGCGTAGAAGTTTTGCGCGAATCGAAGAAGTGTTAGATTTGCCAAACTTAATTGAAATTCAGACGGCATCTT
>JASLGI010000207.1 GCA_030149685.1 Bacillaceae bacterium
ATGTAAAACCATCTCTTTTGGTGAAGCGAGTGCAGCAGCATGACGGCCTGTCTCAATCCCTTTTCCACCGGCTTCTACCCCGTACAATTTTACATCTCGATCTTCAATGAAAGGATAAAACATTCCGATCGCATTACTTCCGCCACCGACACATGCAATGATCGCATCTGGGAGGCGACCTTCTTTTTCTTTTATTTGTTGTTTCGTTTCTTGACCGATTACCGATTGAAAATCTCTTACGATCGTCGGAAATGGATGTGGACCGACTGCTGAACCTAAAATATAATGCGTATCTTCTAAATGTTCATTCCAGTAAAGGAGCGCTGCATCTACAGCATCCGATAACGTTCCGTTTTGTCCATCTACTGGTACGACTTCAGCGCCAAGTAACTCCATACGAAACACATTTAATGCTTGACGTTTCATATCTTCTCGTCCCATAAAAATCGTACATTGAAGATCAAACAAAGCGCATACTGTCGCAGTTGCCACACCGTGCTGGCCTGCTCCTGTTTCAGCGACGACTTTTTTCTTTCCCATCTTTACTGCAAGTAACGCTTGACCGAGCGCATTATTAATTTTATGCGCACCTGTATGGTTTAAATCTTCACGCTTTAAATAAATTTTCGGTCCGCCGAATGTTTTCGTTAATTGATCTGCGTAATAAAGTGGTGTTTGGCGACCGACATAATCCGTTAAATAGTATTGAAACTCCTCTTGAAATGCTTCCGTTGAGCAAATACGCTCATACGCTTCTGCTAGCTCCTCTAATGGACGACGCATCGCTTCAGAAACGTGCATCCCTCCGAAACGACCGAATTGTCCCTCTTCTACTCTCTTCATTTATAACCTCTCCTATTCTTTTTTCAAAACTATTCTAAAACTTTACTCCAGTGAAGTATATCGAATGTTTTTTTCGTTGTCAACTGAGTCGTGTTACAATACAGAAAAGGAGGTTTTCTCGTGCGTATTAACAAATTTTTAGGTCAAACGGGTCTCGTTTCTCGACGAGGTGCTGATAAGTGGATTGAGTCAGGACGTGTCTATATTAATGGGGAGAAAGCAGAGCTTGGAAGCCGCGTATCCCCGAGCGATGTCGTCGAAGTGGACGGTAAGCGCGTTTCACTAGAAGAAGAACTCGTCTATATCGCCCTTCATAAACCAGTAGGCATAACGAGTACGACGGACCGGAAAGATAAAGATAATGTCGTCGATTATATGAATCATCCGTTACGAATTTTCCATATTGGTCGACTCGACAAAGACTCAGAAGGACTTCTCCTCATGACAAATGACGGAGATATCGTTAATGAAATTTTGCGAGAAGAACATGGACATGAAAAAGAATATATCGTAACTGTCGACCGACCATTTGATGATGAATTCCTTCAGACGATGGCATCGGGTGTTCCTATTCTCGGAACGATGACAAAACCGTGCAAAGTGAAGCGACTCGGACCGAAAACATTCAATATTACATTAACTCAAGGAATGAACCGTCAAATTCGTCGAATGACAGCGGCTCTCGGTTATACGGTCGTTCGTTTAAAACGAACAAGAATCATTAATATTCATTTAGGAGATTTACCGTATGGCGAGTGGCGCGACTTGACGAAAGATGAACGCGAAGAGCTTTTCCGTATTTTAAATTACAATCCATATACGAAAAAATAAGAACGATAAAAACCTAGCGAAATGATCGCTAGGTTTTCTTCTTATAGTAATGACTCCACAACTGTATAACCGTACAAGTCATGAGAAACGACGAAAGCGCGAGCATCCTCTTCCAAATAAAGTATAGGAGTTCCTTCTGTAAAACAACAGCCGAGATCGTCGACTTCATATTCTATCTCTACATTTCCTGCGATAATAATGAACAATCCACCGACTTTCACGTAACGAAACATCTCTAATGTAAGTAATTTCTTCATTTGATCATTCGATAGCTCTTTCAAATGAAAATCATACAATTGAATGTTCGCTCGAGCATCGTGTTTTTCATAAACGATGGAAAACGTTTGAAGAAACTTTTCAAACGTTTCTAACTCTTCTTCATGGCATGTAATGAGCCATTCAAATGCCTCTTCTTGCAAGACGTCCTGCCGAAGCTGCTTCAATGTTTCTTCCATAAATTGCTTCGTCGTTGGAACGAAAGTGTCTTGTTCTACTGGATGTCCAAATAACTCCAACATCAGTAACAAATCCCTACACGTGACTGATTAAATTGTTGTTCGTGAAACTCGCGAAATGCAAACTCTGCTGTATCACCTACTGTAATCATTTCCGCACCTTCTGGTAAATAATCTTTTTCCACGCGGTAATTGCCACGCACATCACCATCAGGTAAATACGTCGGGCAAATGATTGTCCAGTTTAAATCGCTACGTTCTAACATTTGAAAAACTTTATGATGTTCCTCTGCAGCAAATGTTAATTTTCGTTTCGTATCTCCTGCTTCATAACGAACTTTTCCAGGTGTTGAACGACTATTTAAAATCCCCGCTGTACCGATCGTTACGATACGCTGAATATTTTCTTTTTCCATCGCGTGAATAAAATGAGGCGTTGCTTCTGTTAACGTCGTCGTTTTATCCGTGCCAAGCGCGCTCATCACCGCGTCTGTTCCTTCAATCGTGCGTAAAACGTCCGACTCTTTTTTTACATCAC
>JASLGI010000262.1 GCA_030149685.1 Bacillaceae bacterium
TGTTAGAAGCGTTTGCAAATGTACGTCCTGATATTGTTTCTGTGTATACTTATGACGATGAAGGAGTAATCTTTTCTAGTTATGCAGTATCGATAAGAGATGTACAAGTAGTATTAGCAGGTTCTACTGAAGAAGTGACTGTTGATTACATAGGTCGTCTTCGTAACTTTGTAAGTGATCGTCAAAAAGGTTGGGAAGATAAAGCGTTATTTAGTGTTACAGCTGAAAGTTTAGATACTTTATCTGGTGGTGGTGCTAACTTGCAAAATCGTGGAATGCCCCTGCATACAGACTCTTTGATTACTCAATTGCGTCAAGATATTAAAGAGAGTAATTTAAAGGCATCGGAACAAGTAATACTTTTAGATGTTTTGAGAGACTTACAAGATTTAGATCGTATTATGGGTATTCCATTAAACGACTTTTCTGAAGTGCTGTCAATTTTGGAAAAAGGGAAAATTGACTCTGTTGACTATCGAGGATTGGAATTATTTGAAGATCCCGAATTAGAAAACTTTCCTGAGAAAGAGATAGAAAAAAGACTTCAAAGAAACAGAGAAACATTTCGAGATATTCAAGACGCGCACCAAAGAGGCGAACCTGAAGAAATATTAGAAAAAATGTTCACGGATAATGGAGTGAAAAGATTTAAAAAAGAAGATTGGCATGAAGAAACGTTTCCTAATGTGCACAAGGAAATGGAAAGGTTCCAAAAGACTCAAAAGTCAAAGAAAGTAACTGTAGAATCAGTAGAATTGCTTTCTGATGATGCTTCATTGTGGTTGAGACATCCTGGAGAAACTGCTGCGAAGAAACGCCAAAATATGATTTTAATTTTTAACCCTAAGCAACTTGACGATTTGATAGTACGAATAAAATTTGATTTTGAAGGCGCAGTGACGAGTTTAAATAAAGAATATTTAAATGTGCGTAAAAAAGATACTGAAAAAGTAGATGCAAAAGTAAGTTCTAAATTTTTAACCCTTTCTATTAATCCTTCGAGACAAGCTGAGTTTATGCGAGTAGATTATAAGCATGATAAAAAAGCTAGTTTAGGTGCAAGCTTTCATATTTGTGTCATACCTTGGAGAAAGGAGTACCTAGAGCCGATTCGATCTAAGTATGAAATTGATGTACCTAAAGAATCTTTACGTTTAAAAATAGACGATGCTCGTTTCAAAATAGGTTTAGACCAAGGAATACTCAAAGCCCCTGAACAAATTGTAATTGATCAATCTGATATAGATTTATCATTAGATTTACAAAATAACTATTATGATATCTCGCTTACAGCAGCTGCATTTCCAGAGGGATCGTCAGCGAATGTGTGTGTTGAATATGATGGGTCGAATCTATCTCTCGTTATACCGGATGATGAATCGAAATCAGTTCCTTTATCTGGAGAGCAAGTACAAGAGCGGATAAGAGAAGAGCAAGAAGATATCAAGTGGGTCGATGAAAATTTATTCGTTCAAGGAACTTATGAATTTTATGGTGCTGAATCGTATCGAACATATTTTGAGTACGAAGCACAATGGATTGCTGAGAGAATGGCTTTTGCTCGTTTAGTTTCAGGGAGTTTAGAAGAAGAAGAAATTGAGCTAAGTCCGAACTTACAGAAGGCTTATGAAGATTTCTTAAGTTATTTTGACGCTCAAAGCATTCCTAGTTTGACATATTCAAGTACTGAATTTCGAGAGGTTGCTATTTCGTATATTAGAGCGTACATCGCAGAAGTTCAGAAATTAGAAGCCAATCAGCCAGCAAGACAATTTGGGGTAGATCTTTCACGTTTAGGCATTATTGATACGACGAGTGGATTTTATTTTACAGCATTCCACCCTTTACTTGTAGCTTATCGTTTAAAGAGACACGGTATGTTAAATGATGATTCCCTAGAGCGAGTTATCACGCAGAGGTTAGGTGCTGAATCGCTTGTTCCATTTATGAGTAGAGATCGTTTATATCGTCCAGAAACTGTTCGAGAGGTTCCGGATTGGTTACATTTTCGACCGATTGAAGAATTAACGGTTGCAGATTCTCAAAAGTTTGTTTCTAACGTTATTTTTGATAAGATGCGTCAATTTAAAAACCATTTCGGCTATTTGTTTTTACCAGGTTCACAAGCACCATTTTTAATTAATGTTATTAATTTGCCGGATGATCAAGAAGTATTAAAAGGAATTCTTGAGTTCTTATTAGAAGAAATTAAGAAAGTAGGCCCTGAATATTTAAAAGATATTGAAGTCACCCTTTATACGGATCAGAGAGTTTCAAGTGCATTTGATGAGTTTTCAAAGTTAGAGACAGTAAAAGATGTAGAAAGAAAATATAATGTGCGGTTAAAAGTAGGGGCATACGAAGCAGAAGATGTTTTGAGAGCTATTAGAAAGCATCTCTTCTATTTTAAAAAATATGATACAAATCGCAATTGGTCTATTGATTATGCGCACGTTACTTTTTATAAAATGTATGCAAAAGAACGTGTAGTTACTCAACAGATGACAGATATGCCTCATGATATAGCATTAGAAGGACTTTATACGAGTGTACCATCGACGAAAGATGGAGATATTTACCGTATGGGATTTGGCTTAAAAGGCTATGATATTGCAGAGAATTTATTACTTCAGACTGCAGCAGCAACAAATGAATTGATGGCTAATACTAAAAATGGCGGGAATGATTCTTATATCAAAGGGAATACGACGTATTTGCATATAGAAACAGTTGCTGAGAAAATGCTAAATGAGATTTTTGATAAGTCTCATTGGGTCACCTTCATTGAACCGTCTGTTGATTTAGAGTTTTTCCAAGATTTCGATGAACTTATTATCATTCATTACAGTGACCAATACACATCTTCACAAAAGTATGATGCAATTACTGTCACAAATAAATCGATGCAGTATAAAGATGTTATACGCAATTTTTTAGAATCAAAAGGAGTATCAAGAGAAGAGAAACAAATTACTCAAGCGATTCAAGCATTTAATGCATATAATGGCGAGTGGCTATTGCGTATTATCGGGTCTAAAGGATATGAGGATCGTGAGAAATTAAGTATTATATCAGGTGTTAAGTATATGGTTGCTTTGTTAGAACATCCTCAAATATTGTGGGTTCCTATTTCTTTGGAAGAGATTTTGCGAGTAGCAGGCGTTTTTGGATTAGGAAAACGCGACGGTGTATTTAGCGCAAAAAATTTAGGGTTAAAAGGTGCAACTAGTGATGATATCTTGCTTGTCGGCTTAGAGGATAAGGGAGATGTTGTTCACTTACACATTTATCCTGTAGAAGTGAAAATCGGTAAAATCACTCAAAGTGTAGTAAATAAAGCGAAAGAACAAGTAATGAGAACAAAAGAAGGAATTATTCAAGCATTAACATCAGAAGATCAAGGATCATTTGTCACTCAGTTTTACCAAACATTTATTTTACAACTTGTTGTAGCGAGCACTAAAAAAATGGCGCAAGGAGAATTATGGGGAAATCTCGATTATACGTTATCTGATGAGATGATAGAGAAGTTATTTAAATTACAAATTCAAATTTCTACAGAACTCTATGATTCTATCGGAGAAGCAGGGATTTTATTGTTTGAATCCGGTTTGCTTGCTCGCAGCACCGCAATAGAAGATGGAGTGCAGTTGTATCATTTTCATGAAGAAGATGGCTACAATGGAATTGTTACCGCTTATGAGGATGTGTTTGATTGGTTACACAACCAAGATAATGATTTCATTAGAGAGAAGTTTTTAAAGAATATTTATCAGCCGACAAATATGCTCTTAAATGATGAACCTCTAAATACCGAAAAAGAAGATATTGATCATGTAGAAGATCGTCGTACGCAAAATCAAAATTCATTAACAGAAGAAAATGATGTGAGTATTCAAGAAGAACATCGGAAACCAACAGAAAAAATAAATGTACAACGACCGATAGAATCAGCTCCATTAGTTGAAACAAATATTCAACCTGAGGTAAAAAGCGGAGATTCAGCAGAAACAGTAGAGTTTACTACTCGTTTACACTCTAAACCAATTGAAAAAGTACGCTTGAAAATAGGTACTGCAGAAGGCACAACAAAAGATATTTATTGGGAGTACGGTCATCGAGAGTTAGCCAACCGTCATATGTTGATTGTCGGAAAATCAGGTCAAGGTAAAACATATTTCATGCAGGCGCTTTTAATGGAACAAGCATTGCAAGGAATTCCAAGTATTATTATTGATTACACAGATGGTTTTTTACCAAATCAATTAGAGGAAACATTTAATGAAGCACTAGCAGGAAAAGTGAAGCATCGAGTGGTCATTCAGCAGAAGTTACCAATCAATCCATTCACCCAACATGAAGCGGATTATGGTGGTATCTTAATGAAAGAACAGTCAATTGATGTTGCTACGAGAATGAAGAGTGTCTTTAAGAGTTCGTACAATTTAGGTGCTCAGCAAGAAAATGCGATTTATGAAGCAACAATGGAGGGCCTCAAAAAGTACGGCGATCAAAACTTCTCTATCCGTCATTTAGGTGAGCAGTTGCGAGAGATGGATGATAATCCAGCTGCTGGTACTACGCTGTCTCGTATTCGTCCGCTAGTTGATCGTAATCCATTCATTCAAGGTGAAACGATTGATTGGAAAGAACATTTAGAAAGTGATGGAGAGATTTTAATTTTACAGTTAACAGGTTTTGATCGACAAGAACAAGTGTTGCTAACAGAGTTTGTTCTATGGGACCTTTGGAATTATTCGTTACGTGAAGGGACAAAAGATATTCCATTAACAGTTGTAATGGATGAAGCACAAAACTTGGATCATCGTGAGAATTCTCCATCAGCAAAAGTTTTAACAGAAGGAAGAAAGTTTGGTTGGTCAGGCTGGTATGCAACGCAAATTGTGAAGTCTCAATTTGATAAAGATGAAGTTGCGCGCCTTCAAAACACTGGTCAAAAGGTATATTTCTTACCACCAGATGATGAGATTCCAGGTATCGCCAAGAATTTAGAAGATGAACGTTATGATCGTAGTTATTGGGAAATGAAATTACGCAGTTTGCGAAAGGGACAATGTATCGTGCATGGACCGCATTTACAGTCAGATGGTACACTTTCTCGAAGTGAACCAGTTGTTGTCAATGTTAGTTCATTAGAAGAACGTTTGAAAGAATAAATGAATCCCCTTGCTACGATTGTTAAAGCAAGGGGTTATTTTTTAAAAATTAAATAAAGATAGCATTTTTTGCAAAAATGAATGGAGTACTTTTGACAAACTATGACGAAAGTGAGTGATGGGGAATGAGAAAAAAAACGATAAAGAATCCTGCGTGGACGGAAGAAGAAATGATTTTGGCTTTAGATGTATACTTTAAACTCTCTCCTAATCAACTTCATAAGCAAACGAGACGGGTATTAGATTTGAGTGTGTTATTAAACCATTTGGATGTTCACGGTGTTGCATCGACATCTAAAAGCTTTAGAAATCCGACAGGTGTTGCAATGATTTTGCAAAACATAGCAGGTATTGATCCTAGTGTGAATCGTAAAGGACTTTCAAATGCGAGTAAACTAGCACGTACAATGTTTCAAAAGTATCATACGCAGCAAGAAACATTGCACAAAATCGCTTGGGAAATAAAAGATTCTGTTCGTGATCCAATGATTCGCTACGGCCTTCATCGTTATGGAGAAGCTAATGGAGGAGAGCTGAGCAATTTTGTT
>JASLGI010000020.1 GCA_030149685.1 Bacillaceae bacterium
TGATTTATTTTTCGACGAAATTAACGCAAAAGAAAAACGATGCCTTCGTACTACCTGAAGTTCATCCGTTATTAATGCCAATTGTATCGATTATCCCGTTTCAATTGATGAGTTATTATGCTGCACGTACGTATGGAGTAAATGTCGATCATTACGTAACATCTTCTTCTTTTGATACGTATCAAAATTTGTTATAATCAAAACGTAGATAAAAGAGAAGGTAGGAGACGCTATGAAACGTTGGATAGGGATTGTGTTAATTGTAATCGGTGTCGCTATTTTAGGAAAATTTGCATACGATCAATGGTATGCTACACCGAAAGCGTTAAAACAAGTAGAAGAACAATTGAAACAAATTGATGCAGAAAAAATGAAAGAAAATAAAGCGCGTCTTGAAGAAGATGACGATTTATTTGATTTTTCAGATGCACGTTATTTAAAAATTGAAGAAGTTCATGGAGAAATTGATGAGTCACGTGTTATCGGGGCAATTGCGATTCCTTCTGTTGATCTTCATTTGCCAATTTTTATTGGCTCGACACATGAAAATATGTTGCAAGGTGCGGGAACGATGAAAAAAGGTCAAGAAATGGGAGAGGGTAACTATACGCTTGCAGGACATAACGCATTTAACCCGACGATTTTATTTGCACCGATTCGAAATATTGAGCCAGGAGATAAAATGTATGTGACAGATAAAGAGTTTATTTATACGTATGAAATGACGAGTAATGAAGTTGTTATGCCAGAACGTTTAGATGTCATCGACGACATTCCTGGTAAACGAACGATGACACTTGTCAGTTGTTATTCATCGGATGGTTCTGACCGTATTATCGTTTACGGCGATTATGTGGAAAAAACACCGTTTAAAGAAGCCGATCAAGATGTTATTGCGTTATTTGTAGACCCGAAAGAAAAAGAAGAGAAAAAATAAGAGAGGAAACTTAGCAACTTATTCAGTTGCTAAGTTTTTTTGTTGTAGAAAGACATGTCAATGGCCTCATAAGTGAAGACTATTTATTGATAGATAGGGAAGTAATGGCGCAGGAGGGGATGCAATGAAAAGTTTATTATGGATACGTCAAGGAGCAAGAGATGGAGTGAAAAAAGGTTCACCGGTTTGGAAATGCGGCTGGTTGTTTTTCATGAGTCAATTGCTCGTTTTAGTTCCACTCGTTACTTATTTGTTCTTTCATATATTGTATTTATCGAACAGCATTCGTGTGCCGAATCGACCATTGCGCGCACTATTTGATTCACCGTGGACAGTTAGTGTTATTATCGGTTTACTTTATTTGTTTTGGTTGTTTGGTGTTATTGCTTATAGTCTCGTAAAAGCATCGTATCAATTGTCTTATGAACGAGCGGTTGCTATCGTGAAACAACGATTGGGGACAATTGTATTTGCCTATACATCACTATTTATCCCACTTTTTTTATTGTTAGTTCCACTCGTGGCACGCGTTGTGCACCCAGTGATTCGAGAAGTATTACCGATTCCTTCGTCGCTTGCACAATTATTGAATCAACCGTTAGGAATCACTCTTTGGGTGATTGCTTTTTTAACGATGAGTTATGTGACTTATTTAAGTTTAGAAGTATTTGACCGACTATTAGAACAAAATATAAGTATAAGAGTAGCATTTGCACAAAGTCGCCAGTCGATGAAAAAAAGAGGTGTTCGTTTTTTCGTTCAACTGTTTAGTTTTTTCTTTTTGTTATTCGCGATCGTTAGCGTAGCGGCTGTCGTTGCATATGTTCCACTAGAACTAGCAGAGCGTTTATTGGAGCGTCGACTAATCGTTTTTGCCGGTTTTTCTACCGCTTTCTTTCAGCTTATTGTTATTAGTCTTAACTTACTGTTTCCTTTTATGTTTTACTATGCATTACAAAAAGAGAAAGTTCCGTTAGCGACTACATCGCGAAGCTCATTTCGTTATTTATTCGTAGGGGCGAGTCTATTTATGGTCGTTGTTACGTTCGGAAATAGTTTTATTTTCAAAGAAACGATTTATCAACCGACGACCCAAATTATCGCTCATCGGGGATATTCAAATGCAGCGCTTGAAAATACGACTGATGCATTAAAAGAAGCAGCGAAAAGAGGGGCGGATTATGTTGAATTAGATATACAAGAGACGAAAGATGGCCAGTTTGTCGTTTATCATGACAAGACGTTAAAAAGGTTAGGAGAAGAGAAAAAAGCGATTCATTCGATGACATTTGATGAACTTGTCGGATATCCGATTCAAGATGATGAGTTTCAAGGAGAGATTCCGTCATTCGAACATTTCGTCCAAGTAGCGAAAGAAGAAAATATTCGGTTGTTGATCGAGTTGAAAATTCATGGACATGAATCCGATGACTACTTAGAGAAATATCGTAATCTTCTTTACACTTATGGCATTGCACATTCTTCGATTACCCAGTCAATGGATTTAGAAAAAATGGATGAGTTACGTGCGCTCGATGAAACGTTAGAGACGAGTGATTTAATGTCTGACAAAGTAGATCAACTTCCTGAAACGAAAGCTACTTATTTAAGTTTAAAGCATGTAGCTGTCGATCAGTCATTGATTAACCAGTCGTTTGATAAGAGAAAAAGAATTTTCGTTTGGACGATTGAAAAAGAAGAAAATATTGACGAATTAGTGACAGAAGAAGTCGCCGGTATTATTACAAATCACGTCAACCGCGCATTAGATATACGTTCAGCTCATGAAGAACATCGAACATTTCTTGATCGACTTCGATATATTGGGAAAAATGCGATAAAAATGTAAATTGATAGTTGCGAGCTCCTCTTTTTTTCATTACGCTTATAAAAAAAGGAGGAGTTTTTTATGGAGCCTAGAGTAGGAGTAGGAGCGGTTATTACAAATAAGCAAGGGGAATGGCTACTCATTAAACGAAAATGCGCCCCAGAGGCAGGTATGTGGAGTATTCCTGGCGGTAAAGTCGATTGGATGGAGACGATTGAAGAAGCGATTGTTCGTGAAGTGAAAGAGGAGCTCGGCATTTGGATCAAACTTCATCGATTGCTCGGTGTGACAAATCACTTATTACCAGAAGAACAAGCTCATTGGGTTGCACCGACATTTTTAGCGACAATAGATGAAGGCACCCCACAAATTTGTGAACCAGAAAAGCATGAGTCTTTCATTTGGTTACACCCTAAAGAGTTCGCAAATGATATTACGAAGACGACGAAAACAGCCTTGCACTTTTATCGATTAGCAGGATGTATTGAATGAAGAAAAAGATGCATTGAAACAAGTGAAATGCTACACTGCTAGTATGAGAGAAGGGATACTTTTTGAATATTATACAAATGTTACAGTTAGAAAAAGAACGCGTTTTTGACACGGTGGAAAAAGAAGTAGTGCTCGATGCAATGATTCGACAAATCGGCGTACAAAATGAGGAAATACGTGATCGCCTCATTTATCAAACATTCGTTGAATGGATTTCATATGATCAATTGACAGAAGAAGATTTACGTTATTTGTTTACCGAAGTGATGCGACTACAGCTATTGACGACATCACTCGGTGAAGAACGATCAGATGATGTGTTTACACGTTCATATGCTTCATTGTTAATGTCGACACTTTTAGCAAAAGATCAGCTTACTTCTTTTTTAACCGAAGAAGAAGTAGTACCTCTTCTTACAAATGTTGGGTATTTACTCGACCGAGAAAATGATACACGTGGTTATATTGAATCATTTGGCCCAGCGCATGCTATTGCTCACTTTGCGGACTTAAATATGATCGCGATTCGCCATCGGTACTTTAATATGACCGATGCCGCAAAATCTCTTCAAGCGGTGACAAGTGCTTGTTGGAAAGGGACGGTTTATACTGATGATGAAGATGAGCGTCTGACGCGTGTTATTATCGCTCTCGTTGATCGAGGAATTTCAGAAGAGATGCTCATTGAATGGGTAGAGCAGACAGCAGAACGTCTCGACTTTCATGCGCAAAGAAATGGCTATGATTCATTGTATTTAACGAGTCGAACGATGACGATGCAATTGTTCAAAACATTGTACTTTTCGTTAAAAATGCGTTACATTTTCCCTAATGTCCAAAATGTATTATATGCTGAAATAAGTAAGCGTTTAGCAGTGTAGGAGGAGATTTTATGAAGTTATCGCGAGGATGGAAGTTTTTCATTTCGTTTGGTGGCGGTTTTCTTATTTTATTATTATTTTTATTGATGGAGTCCAAAGTATCGCTGGCAATTGGTGCAGCA
Source organism: Bacillaceae bacterium (assembly GCA_030149685.1). The sequence goes on from JASLGI010000020.1 coordinate 4,261, forward strand.
GCTCCTGTAGCGAGTATTATCGTCTTTTATTTATGGACAAAAAATGATCCAGAACCTCCGAGACGTTCGTAGTTAAGCGGAGTTAGTGAATGAAGAAAGAAGGATGAAAATGAAATTAGTACAGATGGATTTTCCGACACCGGAAGGACCATTTAAAGAGGAAATGGCTGAAGCTTATAAGGAATTAGCAGAAAGTATTACGAAAGAGCCGGGCTTTATTTGGAAATTTTGGACAGAAAACGAAGAAACAAAAGAGGCAGGCGGCATTTACCTGTTTGATTCAAAAGAAACAGCAGAGCAATATGTCGCTATGCATCAAGCGCGTCTTGAATCATTTGGTGTAACGAATATCCGCGTCCGTTATTTTGATGTAAATGAACGATTATCAAAAATTACGAAAGCGCCAATGCAATAAAAGCGGCTAATTTAAGGTGGCGCATCGTCACCTTAAATTAGATCTTATAATTTTGAACCTCCATGAAGTTTTTGCTTGGAAGTGATAACTACTCTTTTAATTGCTTTTTGATACGGGCTCGCATTGTCCGTTTGCGGAAGTGAAAGCTTGTAGCAAGCTAACCTTGAAGGAGATGTGTGAAC
>JASLGI010000056.1 GCA_030149685.1 Bacillaceae bacterium
AAATACCTTCTTCCGCCATGAGACGGTAATAGTCTGCAAACAATTCTAAGTCAGATGTACGTGCTTTGTCGTAGTTCGTTACGTCTTCATTCGTAAAGAAGTAACCGATCATTGAGCCTGCACGGTTCACTGTGTGTGGAAGGTTGTATTTCGTTGCTGCTTCTCGGAATCCTTCTTCTAACATGTCTCCGAGTTTTACGAAGTGATCGTATGATTCAGGTGTTAACTGTTTTAATGTTTCAATTCCAGCTGTCATCGCTAATGGGTTTCCTGAAAGTGTACCTGCTTGGTAAACGTCTCCTGCTGGTGCGATGCGTTCCATAATTTCACGTTTCCCACCGAAAGCACCGACTGGAAGGCCTCCGCCGATTACTTTCCCAAGACATGTAATATCTGGTTCTACACCGAAGTACCCTTGCGCACAGTTGTAACCGACGCGGAATCCTGTCATCACTTCATCGAAGATTAATAATGCGCCATACTCTTTCGTTACTTCACGAAGTCCTTCTAAAAAGCCTTCTTGTGGTGGAACGACGCCCATGTTTCCTGCAACAGGTTCTACGATAATCGCTGCGATATCTTCTCCGTGTTGTTTAAACACTTCACGTACTGTTTCTAAGTCGTTGTATGCACATGTGACTGTGTTTTTCGCAATTGACTCTGGAACACCTGGGCTATCTGGTAAACCGAGTGTTGCAACGCCTGAACCTGCTTTAATAAGTAATGAGTCATTATGTCCGTGGTAACATCCTTCAAATTTCATAATGATGTTACGGCCTGTATAACCTCGCGCTAAACGTAAAGCACTCATCGTCGCTTCTGTTCCTGATGATGTCATACGAATCATCTCGATTGACGGCACACGTTCTTGGACGAGTTTTGCGAGTTCGTTTTCTTGTAATGTCGACGTTCCGAAGCTTGATCCTTTTGCTGCTTGCTTTTGAATCGCTTCAACAACTTCAGGATGACTATGTCCAACGATCAATGGTCCCCATGATAAGACGTAATCGATATATTCATTGCCGTCGATATCTGTCATCATCGCACCTTTTCCGTGGTCGATGAAAATAGGATCCATATTCACTGAACCGAAAGCACGTACAGGTGAGTTGACACCACCTGGCATTAAATCGACTGCTTCTTTAAATGCTTCAATTGATTGTTCATAACGTTTTGTCATTCATTATTCTCCTTTAACCAGCGAGCGGCATCTTTTGCGTGATACGTCATTAAAATATCCGCACCCGCACGCTTCATACTTAATAATGTTTCGAGTACAATTTCTCGTTCGTCAATCCAACCTTGCGCAGCTGCTGCTTTTACCATCGAATATTCGCCACTGACATTGTAAGCGACAACTGGTAGAAGTGTACGATCTTTCACTTCGCGCATAATGTCTAAATAACTAAGTGCTGGCTTGACGATTAAGAAGTCTGCTCCTTCTTGTACGTCCGAATCAGCTTCACGTAATGCTTCTCGACGGTTTGCAGGGTCCATTTGATACGTCTTACGATCTCCAAACTGTGGCGCTGAATCCGCTGCGTCACGGAATGGTCCGTAATAGGCCGATGCATATTTTACCGCATAACTCATAATCGGTGTATTGACAAACCCTGCTTCATCGAGCGCCTCGCGAATGACTGCGACGAAACCGTCCATCATATTGCTCGGTGCGATAATATCTGCTCCTGCTTTTGCTTGACTCACTGCTGTTTTTGCAAGTAACTCAAGTGAAGGATCATTGACGACGTAATCTCCTTCAACGACACCGCAATGTCCGTGATCGGTATATTGGCAAAGACACGTATCTGCAATGACGAGAAGTTCTGGATATTTCTCTTTTGCAAGACGTGTCGCGCGTTGCACGATGCCTTCATCATTGTATGCTTCATGTCCGCAAGCATCTTTTTCTGCGGGAACACCGAATAAAATGATCGATGGAATACCGAGTGCGACAACTTCTTCTAATTCTTTTTCAAATTGGTCTAATGAATATTGATAAATTCCTGGCATCGAAGGAATTTCATTTTTCACGTTTTCGCCTTCAATGACGAAAATCGGGTAAATAAAATCTTCTACTTGCACCGTCGTTTCACGAACCATACTGCGAAGAGCAGCTGTCGTACGTAAACGACGATGGCGGTCAAATTGTTTTGTCATCGTTTTCTTCCTTTCGTTTCGCTGTTTCTCGAACGAGTTCGAGTAAAGTGTATGTCGATGGCATAATATGTACGGGTGCTCCGACTTGTTGTAATGCTTCTTTCGTTACGTGACCGATCGCTCCGACTGAAAAACTCCAACCAGTCGTTGGCGCAATATGAGTCGCAAACTCGCGAACGGCTGAAGGACTCGCAAAAAACACAGTACAATGAGGCGCACGCTGAATGTCTTGAATGAGTGCTTCATGATGCGCATTCGTCGGCGCTGTTTCATAAACGGTCCATTCTTTGATCGTAAATGGTAATTGGTCACGTAAAATAGAACGAGCGAGACTGCCACGTAAAAAGACGACATCGACTTGTTCTTCTTTTTTCGGACGGAATTGTTTGACGAAAACGTCAGCACTAAACACTTCAGGGATGAACGATACCGTAAATCCGATACGTTCAAGCGCAGCTGCTGTCTTCGTTCCAATCGCCGCAATTTTCCCTTGAAAATGTTCAGGTCGTTTATGGAAACGTTCCATCTTTTCTAAAAAAGCTTGAACAGACGACTGACTCGTGAAAATGAGCCATGTCGCTCGTTCTGCTCGCGACATAGATTGCTCGTCTTCAGGTGTTGTAATCGAACGCACTTCAATCAACGGGTGAGAAATAGCACGTCCGCCGAGCTTTTCTACTTCGAGCAGCGGCTCTTTTGACTTCGGTGTCCCTGTGAAAATGACAGTTTCATTCGCCAACGGTTTACTGTTTGTCATTGAGCTCCGCCATCACTTTCTCGATTACATCGCCTGCTCCTTCTTTTCGTAAGTCTGCTGCGATTTCTTTTCCGAGCGTCGTCGCATCTTTCAATGTATGTGTCTGTTTATACACTTCTTTTGCATCGGGTGACGCGACATATCCGGTCATTTTTACTTCGCCATCTTCGTATTGAGCAAATCCGGCAATCGGCACTTGGCAAGAACCATCCATATCCGATAAAAAGGCACGTTCTGCTTCGACTTCTTGACGCGTTTTCGGATCTTCGACTTTTTTCAGCTCGCGAAGAAGCTCTTCATCATCCGCACGACATTCGATTGCAAGTGCTCCTTGCCCAACTGCTGGAATACAAACTTCAGGGTCCATATATTCTGTAATGAGATCTTCTGGCCAACCCATACGCTTCATTCCTGCCGCGGCAAGTAAAATCGCATCGTATTCCCCGTCTTGTAATTTCTTTAATCGTGTATCAATATTTCCACGAATCCATTTAATTTCAATATCCGGACGGATTAATTTCAATTGAGAACTTCGTCGTAAACTCGATGTCCCAACAATGGCTCCTTCTGGCAAGTCCATAAACTTCACGTGACCGTTTGAAATGAATGCATCTCGTGGGTCTTCACGTTTCGGAATACAACCGATTGTTAAACCTTCTGGAAGTTCTGCCGGCATATCTTTCATACTATGTACGGCAAAATCAATCGTTCCGTCAAACAATGCTTGTTGAATTTCTTTTACGAACAATCCTTTTCCTCCAACTTTCGATAGTTGGACGTGAATAATTTGGTCTCCTTTTGTGACAATTTCTTTAATCTCAAATTCAAAGGGAGCTCCTGCTTTTTTCATCTCTTCGATGAACCACTTCGTCTGTGTTAATGCTAATTTACTTCGACGGGAACCGACGACAATTTTTCTCATGAATGAAATCCTCCTTCAATATTTACATCCAATAATGGAATGATGACCATTGACTCGCAACAAAAAAGTTCACGAGTACGAATAAAAACGCAATGATGATCGACCAAGCGAAATCATTTGCTCGCAAACGGCCTGTTTTTTTCAAATAAACGAGACCGCTATAAATAATAACGACGAGAAACGACATCCAAACTTTTGGGTCTAGCATCGACCATTCATCAAGCGCGATTTTTGCCCACTGTAAACCGAATAATAAGCTAATAAACAATAAAGGGATTCCCGCATAAATCGATCGTTTCATCCCTACTGTCGTTTGATGAAGTGATGGGTAACGACCGAATTGCTTCGTCCATATTTTTTTCTTCAATAAACGGTAAACGAGTAAATATAAAATCGCAAACGCAAAGGCAAATGCGAAAGCGACATACGCGATAAAAGCGAAGACGATATGAATGAGGAGCAACTCTGAAATGAGCATTTCGCTCACTCGACTCGATGCCCTTTGCGCGACACCGAATGTATGTATCGTCATAAAAACAAACGCAATTACATTCATTACGAACAAAATTAAATTGTACGAATGAAAGGTATAAAACAGTAAAGAAACGAGCAGTAATAGCCAGGCGATCATATAAACTCCATCGAGCAATGTGTAGATCGGTAATTGGCCATTTTGTACAATATTGGAAACGATTGTCGTCGTTTGAATAATAAAGACAACGGCAAATAAAAAGACGGCGCAATAGTGCAAATACGTATTTCGTTTCACATAATCTGTAAAATAAAAGACGAGGCTCACCGCGTATAGGATAATCATCCACTCGTCGAGCCTCGCCATCGTCATTTCAGTCATATTCGTTCGCTACCTTTCACATCCGACATTACGTCGTTTTCATGTCGGGTTGAAATGCCTCTTGTTCTCGTGCTCGACGGTTTCGTTCTGCACGTTTTGCAAGACGCTCCTTCGCTAAAATAGCAAGTGCTTCCTTCTGTTCGATGACTTCTTCTGAAATGCCGAAAATTTGTTCAAACAACTCTAGCTTATCTTTCGCATTTTTGTCGGTGGATAATTCTTTTACTTGAGTAATTGGGTCTCGAAGTAATTGGTTGACGATCGACTTCGTATGCTTGCGAATCATCGCACGCTCACGTTCAGTTAAATCGGGTAATTTATTTTCAATACTTTCCATCGTCGTCTGTTGGATGACGCTCGCTTTTTGTCGAAGTGCGACAATTAATGGTACGACACCTAATGTCGCGACCCATTCATTGAATAAGACCACTTCGCGTTTCACCATTTCACCAATTTCTCCTGCTGCTTGTTTACGCTCTGCTAAGTTCGCTTCAACAATGCCGTGTAAATCGTCAATATCGTATAAGAAAACGTTTTGTAAATCGCCGATACGCGGGTCCATATCTCTTGGCACAGCAATATCTACTAAAAATAAAGGTTTTCCTTTACGGAGACGTTCAACAAACTGAATAAGTTCAAAATCAATGACATAATCTGTTGCACCTGTTGAGCTAATTAAAATATCAGCATCTAGTAATGTACATTGCAAATCGTCTAATGATTTTGCTTCTCCTTCAAATTGTTCCGCAAGTTCTTTCGCTTTTGCATATGTTCGGTTCAATACAGTAATTTTACCGACGCCGCTTCCCGCTAAGTTTTTCACCGCGAGTTCGCCCATTTCACCTGCTCCAAGGATCGCAATATGCTTATGCGATAAAGAACCGAACACTTTTTTCGCAAGCTCAACCGCTGCGTATGACACAGAGACCGCATTATCTCCGATACGTGTTTCATCATGTGCACGCTTTGCAAAAGTTACAGCACGCTTGAACATTTCATTAAACATCGTACCAGTCGTACCGATTTCTTGCGCACGCAAGAAACTTTCACGTACTTGACCTAAAATTTGCGTTTCTCCTAAAATCATCGATTCAATTCCTGAAGTTACACGCATTAAATGTTCCACCATGTCATCATTTTCACGAATCACTAGATGTTCTGTTAATAAATCAATCGGAATATCAAACCATTCAGAAATGAATCGTTTCACATAGTAACGCCCCGTATGCAATTGATCGACAACTGCAAAAATTTCTGTTCGGTTACATGTCGATAAGATGACATTTTCTAAAATACTTTTTTCTTGTTGTAATGTTTGCATCGCCTCAGGAAGTTCTTCCTCTGAGAAGGCAAACTTTTCACGAATTTCTACCGGTGCTGTCCGGTAGTTTACACCTACTACAATTGTATGCATCGGGTGTCCACACCTCTCACATTCATTATTACCCTAATATAATTGAAACGATACGTTAATGTTCATTGAATAATTTCATCTTATCGCTAAATGAACCTTTTGACTAGAAAGACGCTCACATTCGCGCACGTATCGCATTCCATACGACTTCTTTATTCATTCCTGTTTCTGATGAATACATAATAAATTCATCGCCTTCTTCTACTTGGAATGCTTCTTTTAATAGACGTTTTTGTTTCGCTTGTTGCCCTTTTTTCAGCTTATCTGCTTTCGTTGCAATAATAATTGTCGGAATCCCGTAATGTGCGAGGAAATCGTACATTTGTAAATCTGCATCCATCGCTTTATGACGCGCATCGATAATTAAAATGACTGCTTTTAACGTTTCACGCGTCGTTAAATAATGTTGGAGAAGAGGTCCCCATTCTGCTCGATGGTCTTTTGAACGTTTCGCATAACCATAACCTGGCACGTCGACGAAATAAAATGCTTCATTGATTTCAAAAAAGTTTAATGTAATCGTTCGTCCAGGGTTAGATGATGTACGTGCTAATTTTTTACGACGTAAAATACTGTTAATAAATGAAGATTTTCCAACATTACTACGTCCTGCGAGCGCAAACTCAGGCAGTCCCGTTTCTGGGAACTGCTCTGGTCGTGCAGCACTCATCACAATTTCTGCTTTTTGTATTTTCATAGGCGTTCAGCCTCCAATGCTAATTTGAGCACATCCTTCACATCTGTGACCGGATGATACGTTATATTTTCTTTCACGACTTCTGGAATTTCTTCCAAGTCACGTTCATTATCTTGCGGAATAATAATTGTGTCAATACCCGCTCGATGAGCACCGAGTGATTTTTCTTTCAAACCACCAATCGGTAATACTTTTCCTCGCAATGTTACTTCTCCTGTCATACCTACATTGCGCTTTACCGGACGATTTGTCAACGCTGAAACGAGTGCTGTCACAATCGTAATTCCTGCAGATGGCCCGTCTTTCGGTACTGCTCCTTCTGGGAAGTGAATATGAATATCCGTCGACTCATAAAACTTCGGATCGATACCGAGTGCTTCAGCATTCGAACGAACATAAGAAAGTGCTGTTTGTGCAGATTCTTGCATAACGTCTCCGAGTTTTCCGGTAAGAACGATTTTGCCTTTACCGACAGAAAGCGCTACTTCTGCTTGTAAAATATCTCCACCTGCTTGTGTATACGCTAAACCATTAACGACACCGATTTCATTTTCTTCACTAATTTCTCCGTGACGGAATTTCTTCGGTCCGATCAAACTTTCAAGCGTATTGACACTAACAGTTACTGTTTTCTTCTCACCTGAAGCGATTTGTTTCGCTGCTTTTCGACAAACTTTCGCAAGGACACGTTCTAAATTACGAACTCCTGCTTCTCTCGTGTAATAACGAATGATGTCTAAAACGACCGGTTCTCGGAAACGTACAGTCGATTTATTTAACCCGTGTTCTTCTAATTGTTTCGGAATTAAATGGTCATTCGCAATCGCTTCTTTTTCTACTTCTGTATAACCAGCTAAAGAAATGACTTCCATTCGGTCACGAAGCGGTCCTGGAATCATCGACAAATCATTTGCTGTCGCGATGAAAAAGACATTCGATAAGTCATAAGGCTCCTCAATATAATGGTCACTGAACGTATTATTTTGTTCAGGGTCTAACACTTCTAACATCGCGCTGGACGGATCGCCACGGAAATCATTTGACATTTTATCAATTTCATCGAGTAAAAACACAGGATTCGTCGTCCCTGCTTTTTTCATCCCTTGAATAATACGTCCTGGCATTGCACCGACATACGTTCGACGATGTCCACGTATTTCTGACTCATCGCGTACGCCACCGAGAGAAACACGTACGAAATGACGTCCGAGTGATTCAGCGATACTACGAGCTAGTGACGTTTTACCGACACCCGGAGGCCCTGCTAAACAAATGATTGGCCCGCGAATCGTTTCTGTCATTTGACGAACAGCGAGATACTCTAAAATTCGTTCTTTCACATCTTCTAACCCTGCATGATCGCGGTTTAAAACCTCTTCTGATTGCGCAAGATCGAGTTGATCGGTCGTCGCTTCAGTCCAAGGGAGTTCTACGAGCCAATCTAAATAGTTGCGAATGACACCACTTTCCGCGCTCGCTGCAGGAACTGCTTCATAACGACGGAGCTCCCGTTCAAACGTTTCTTCTACATGCGGTGGCATATTTGCTTCTTTTTGGCGCTTTCGCAGTTCAGCGATATCGCGGCCTTTTCCATCTTTATCTCCGAGTTCTTCTCGAATCGCTTTCATCTGTTCACGCAAGTAATACTCTTTTTGTGTCTGCTCAACAGACTCTTTCACTCGCTTACTAATTTTTTGTTCAATCGCAACGACTTCGTGTTCACTATACAATCGCTTCATCACTTTGATCATTCGCTTCTCAACATCTGTTTCACGTAAAAACTCTTGTTTTTCTGCTAAACGTAACGGCAAATACGTCGCAATCATATCGACGAGACGTCCCGGTTCTTCAATTTGATCTACTGCTGCTTTTGCCTCTTTTGAAATACGGCGTGAAGATTCTGCATAGCGTTCAAAATAATCGCGTACGTGACGCATGAGCGCTTCTTGTTCTAGTGTCGGCTCTTCTGGGTCTTCAAATACTTCGACATCTACAACAGGGTATAGATCGACTCGTTCGTAGTTCGACCATTTCCCACGAGCATGTCCACGAATTAAGACACGATATGAGCCATTTGGCACTTGCTTCATCTCTTCAACTTTCGCATATGTTCCGTATTCATACAAATCAGATTCATCTGGATCTTCTTCGCGACTATCTTTTTGCGTCGCTAAAAAAACATAGCCCCCTTCTTCCATCGCTTGCTCTAAGGCAAATATTGAACGCTCTCGGCCGACATCGATATGTAACATCATATGCGGATAAACGAGCACTCCACGAAGCGGAAGTAAAGGGATACGTGTTTGAATTTTTTCCATAAACGGTCACCTCTTCATTCATTATGTATTGCTTTTCATTCGACGGTTGCATAAACGTTCATTCAATGAAAAAAGCTGACACGAAGAAGCGCATATCGATGCGCGTTCGTCGAAGTCAGCTTCTCTACTTTTCTTTATTTAGCTTAAGCGAGTTTGCCTGCGCCGTTTTGTTTTTGAAGTTGGAAAATCGTTCCGTCTTCTTTATACAATGTCGGCTGTGCTTCACCGAGAACTGCTTCTTTCGTAATGACACATTCTGTCACTTCTTCTAAAGAAGGAAGTTCATACATGACATCGAGCATAATATTTTCAATAATAGAGCGTAAGCCACGCGCTCCTGTTTTTCGCTCGATCGCTTCGCGAGCAATTTCGATTAAAGCGTCGTCGTCAAACGTTAATTTCACGTCATCCATTTCAACGATTTTTTCATATTGCTTCACGATTGCATTTTTTGGCTCTGTTAAAATACGGTAGAGTGCATCTTCATCTAACTGCTCAAGTGTCGCGATTACTGGGAGACGTCCGATAAACTCTGGAATTAATCCATAGTTTTGTAAGTCTTCCGGAATAATTTGAGCGAGTAAGCTTTCGTTCTCTTCTTCCGTCTTTTTCGGTTCAGCGCCGAATCCAATCACTTTTTGTCCTGTACGACGTTTGATCGTATCTTCAATTCCATCAAATGCTCCACCGACGATGAATAAAATATTCGTCGTATCGATTTGAATGAAATCTTGATGTGGATGTTTACGTCCACCTTGTGGAGGAACGCTTGCAACAGTTCCTTCTAAAATTTTAAGAAGTGCTTGTTGAACTCCTTCTCCAGATACGTCGCGTGTGATTGATGCATTTTCTGATTTTCGAGCAACTTTATCAATTTCATCGATGTAAATGATACCGCGCTCTGCACGCTCAATATCAAAGTCTGCTGCTTGAATAATTTTTAATAAAATGTTTTCAACGTCTTCACCTACATACCCTGCTTCTGTAAGGCTCGTTGCATCTGCAATAGCAAATGGTACGTTTAAAATACGCGCAAGTGTTTGAGCGAGTAATGTTTTACCGCTACCTGTAGGTCCGATCAATACGATATTTGATTTTGATAATTCTACATCGTCTACCGTACTATTCGTATTCACACGTTTATAGTGGTTATACACTGCTACAGAAAGTGCTTTTTTCGCACGATCCTGCCCAATAATGTACTCATCAAGCACTGCTTGGATTTCTTTCGGTTTTGGAACGTCTTCTAAATCGAAGTTCGCTTCCATCTCTACTTCTTCCTCGACGATCTCTGCACAAAGCTCTACACATTCATCACAAATATATACACCTTGGCCCGCGACGAGTTTACGTACTTGCTCTTGTCCTTTACCACAAAAAGAACAAGTTAAATTATCTTCACCGTTAAATTCGAACATTACGTTCACCCCTATTCAAGTGACAATATTACAAGATTGTTTGTTCTTTAGCAACAATTGTGTCTTTTCTCCGAATCACTCGATATTTTTCATTCATTTCTCTTTTTTCACAAAAGAAATGCTCTGTAAATAGTATAGAGGTTTTCAGATGAAACGACTAGTAATTGCACTCACATTGTCTCGCAAGGTGAAGTGTTTTTGCTAAAATATGATGAAAAACAAGGTACGAGATGTACCTTGTTTTTCGGTTGTTCTATGTCATTAGATTCGTTAATTACGCGTCTAACTGTGTAACTTTTGCTTGTTCTACGAGCCAATCCATTGTTTTTTGGATTTTTAAGTTGTTTTCGATCATTTCAGTTCCACCGATTACTTCTTTAATCTGGTCAACTTCCATGCCGAATTGTCCCGCTAATTGCTCGAGTTCTGCATTGATATCTTCTTCTGTCGGTACTAATTCCTCTGCTTCTGCAATCGCTTCAAGTGTAAGTGATGAACGAACTGTTCCTTCTGCTTCTGCTTTCATGCTCTCACGAAGTGCTTCTTCGTTTTGACCAGTGAATTGGAAGTAGATTTCTAAGTTCATTCCTTGCATTTGTAAGCTTTGTTCGAAGTTTTGCACCATACGATCGATTTCTTGGTCGATCATCGCTTCAGGAATTTCAACTGTTGCGTTGTCTGATGCTTTTTTCACGACGATATCACGAACAGCGTTGTCTGCTGCTTGTGTTTTTTCGTTTTCGATTGTTTCTTTTGTTTTTTCTTTTAATTCTGCAACTGTGTTTACCGCTGGATCGATTTCGTTTGCTAAATCGTCGTTAAGCTCTGGGTAAACTTTTTCTTTAATTTCATGAACAGTTACTTTGAATGTCGCTTCTTTACCTTCGAGTTCTTTCGCATGGTAATCTTCTGGGAACGTAACGACAACATCTTTTTCTTCTCCTGCTTTAAGGCCGACGAGTTGCTCTTCGAATCCTGGGATGAATGCGCCTGAACCGATTTCGAGATCGAATCCTTCTGCTTTTCCACCTTCGAATGCTTCACCATCAACGAATCCTTCAAAGTCGATTTTTACTGTATCGCCTTCTACTACTTCGCCTTCTTCTTTAACAACCATTTCAACAAGTTTCTCTTGTTGTTCTTTAATACGTGCATCAACGTCTTCTTCTGTAACGTCTGTTGACATACGCTCTACTTCAAGACCTTTATAGTCTCCAAGCTCAACTTCTGGTTTCACAACGACTTCTGCTGTGAATACGAAGTCTTTCCCTTTTTCGATTTGTTCGAAATCGATTTCTGGTTGTGCAACAGGGAAAATTCCTGCTTCATCAATCGCTTTTTCGTATGCTGCTGGAATTAAGTTGTTGATCGCGTCATTGTAAAGTGAACCTTCACCAAAACGTTGGTTAAAGATCATACGTGGTACTTTTCCTTTACGGAATCCAGGTACTTCGATATCTTTACGTACCTCTTTGAATACGCGGTCAAGCTCAGCCTCGAATTCTTTTGCAGGTACAGTGATTGTTAATGTTCCTTTGTTTGCTTCTTGTTTTTCCCATTTAACTGACATGTAAAAAAACCTCCGAATCTTTCTTATAAGTATAGTC
>JASLGI010000206.1 GCA_030149685.1 Bacillaceae bacterium
CCGAATGCGGTTCGTCGAAGTCAAGTGAATGCACATTTAGAAGAGTATGCTGATGATCATGCGTTAATGACAGTAGATACAGAGTTAAAAATGTTGAAATACGTTTATCCGTCGGCAGAAAGTCAAGAAATTGCGATTCCTTCTGAATTATTGTTCAATGCGATTGATTTTATCAATGAGCACGGCGGATGGACAGATGAGTATCGTTACGTCTATATGGATCCATTAACTCGTTACATTAAGTTTCAATTATTCGTTCATGGCTTACCGGTATATAGTGATGCGGTAGGTGTGACGGAAATTATTCAATATTATGGAGAAAATCATGTATTTCGTTACAATCGTCCGTATTATTCTTTCGACTCTACATTATTATTAGAACGAGAAGAGAAGACAGTAATGTCCGGTGTTGATTTCATGAATGTATTAAAGAAAGATGCAAATATTTCATTTGAATCGATCGAAGACGTTTCTCCAGGATATGTGATGGTGCAAGATCCGACGCAACGGTTATTTATTTTAGAACCGTCTTGGTTTTATATGATCGGTCATCAATGGTACCATTACGACTCATTGAAAGGAGGCAGCGAAGATGGATTGGAATAAAACGAAAACTATTTTTATCGTCGTCTTCGCCGTCCTTAATATTTTTCTTTGGTCACTTTATATTAATCAACAAGAACAAGTAAAAAATGTTGAGGTACTCGGTCAACCGTCGATTGAAGAATCGTTGAAGCTTGACAATATTACGTATGAAGAATTATCGAAAGAAGATGTTTATTCGTCGTACGTTTCTGCAGAGACAGCCGTCTTTCAGCGAGCGATGTTTCATGAGAAAGAAAAGCAAGATGTATCGATTATTGAAGGAACGACCGTTTATTCAAATTTAGACAAGCCTTTTCGTTTAAACGGTAAAAAAGATAAAATTGCTTATTCTGAATTTCTCGATAAATATGTCGTTTATGGCGATCAATATCGATTGTGGGAAGTTCATGAAGAAGAAGGGTATGCGGTATTTTTCCAAGAAGTATACGATGAACCGATTTACTTTAGTCCGAATGCGTCTTTAGAAGTGTACTTTAATGAAGAAGGCGAAATTTATCGTTATAAGCAACGTCGATTAGAAGCATTTGTTAGTTTTAATCAAAAGAAAAATTTATTAACGCCTTTTGATGCCGTGAGTACATTAGCATCGAAAGGGCATATTAAACAAAATGCTCATATCGATCATGTAGAGCTTGGTTATTCGACGCTCGTTCAGTTCACGGATACACAAGTGTTTGCACCGACTTGGCATGTCAAAGTAACACAGAAGGATAAAAAGGTGGAGCACTTTTTCGTCAATGCGATTGAGGGGAAAGTAGTCGAGTTACAAGAGGAACATTAAGAAGGGAACGAAGAACATGCGTATGAGTGTATTAGCAAGTGGAAGTACAGGAAATGCGGTTTATGTAGAAGACGATGAACAAGCATTTTTGATCGATGCAGGATTGAGCGGGAAAAAAATTGAAGAAAAGCTTGCAGCAATTGGTCGTTCGATGGAGAAGGTAAATGGTATTTTTGTTACTCATGAACATTCGGATCACATTCACGGCGTTGGTGTGTTAGCGCGCCGTCATCAAGTGCCCGTTTATGCAAATGAAAAGACGTGGCAAGCGATGCGAAAAGATATCGGGAAAATTCCGTCTGATTTAGAATTTCGTTTTGATCCAGAAACAGATCAACTGTTTGGAGATTTTCACATTCAGTCGTTTCGTGTATCTCATGATGCGGTAGATCCGATGTTTTTTGCTTTGCAACACGGGAATAGAAAATTATCAGTCATTACAGATACAGGATATATGAACGATCGGATGAAGGGACATATTCGAGGGTCGGATGCGTTTGTTTTTGAAACGAATCATGACGTGAGCTTGCTTCAAATGTGTGGATATCCGTGGTCTGTGAAACGACGTATTTTAAGTGACGTCGGACATATGTCCAATGAAGACGCAGCGGTAGCGATGAGTGAAGTCATTCAAGAAAAAGAGACGAAAATTTATTTGTCGCATTTAAGTCGAGATAATAATATGAAAGATTTAGCACGTATGAGCGTTTCTCAAACATTAGAGACATTCGGTATTCGAACAGGCGAGTTCGTCCATTTATTCGATACAGACGAAGACGAACCTACTCAGTTAACAGACGTCTAATGAGATAAAGGGGGAAAAATCGATGGAAATAAATCATTCTATGCCTCCGCGACCAGAACCGCCGAAGAAGAAAAGTTCATTCGGTGCAGCGCTCGGTGGAGCGATCGTTGGCGGAGGAATTGTCGGAGCTTTATTTTTAGGATTCACACCGGCGTCAGTCGATCAAACCGCAAATGATCAGCCAGTAACAGAACAAGTGAAGGAAACACAACACCGTGTCGATATTTCGACCGATGTTTCTGACGTGGCTGCAGAGGTAGCTGATGCGGTTGTCGGCATTACGAATGTACAAACGGTTCACGATTTTTGGTCATCTCGTTCAATGACACAGGAGATGGGAACCGGCTCCGGTGTTATTTATAAAAAAGACGGAAAAGATGCTTTTTTAGTAACGAACAATCACGTCGTTGAAGGTGCAGAAGAACTAGAAGTCACTTTTGATGATGGGACGAAAACAGAAGGAGAAGTCGTCGGTACGGATGTATGGACAGACTTAGCGGTCGTGCGAATTGATGCAGAAAACGTGAAAACGGTCATCGAATTTGGCGATTCTGATGCTTTAAAACGTGGCGAACAAGTAATGGCGATCGGTAATCCGTTAGGACTCGGATTTTCAGGATCTGTTACTGTCGGCGTCGTATCAGGAAAAGATCGTTCCATTCCGATCGATTTAAACAATGATGGGAAAGTTGATTGGCAAGCGGATGTTTTACAAACAGACGCGGCGATCAACCCTGGAAACTCAGGAGGAGCACTCGTGAACATGGCGGGTCAACTCGTCGGTATCAATTCGATGAAAATTTCGAAAGCGGCCGTTGAAGGAATTGGACTTGCCATTCCAGTAAATCTCGCAGTGCCAATTATTGAGCAATTAGAACAAACGGGCGAAGTTCATCGCCCGACGATGGGTGTATCTTTATATGAAGTCCAAAATATTCCTGCCCATCAACAACAACAAGTGTTAAAATTACCGAAAGAAGTGAAACACGGGGTCGTCGTCATGGACGTATCACCGTTATCAGCAGCAGAAAAAGCAGGCCTTCAAGAGTATGATGTAATCGTCGCAATGGATGGCGAACCGATTGACGATATGGTTTCTTTAAGAAAATATTTATACAATGAAAAACGTGTCGGTGATGAGTTAACAGTGACGATTTACCGAGAAGGTCAAAAACAAGAAATTCGTATGCATTTAGCGGACGGGAATACTTTTTAACAGCGAGTCGTTTTGTTCGTCTTACAGGCGGCAAAACGACTTTTTTCATGAAAGAGAGGAGGAAGAGAAATGAAATATATCGTTTGTAGTGATCACGTCGGTTACGCGCTAGATATGATTGTAGCGACGACGAAAGAAGCACCACAATTATTGCCTCTAGAAGAAGAGAAAATATGTAGTGAATGTGAGAAAAAAGCAGAATATATAGTGGCGAACGAATGAGCGCCACAACATGTTGATAACTCTGTGGATAACTGTGGATAACTTTTCAAAAAAGCAAAAATATGAAGAAAAGGAAGTTCGATTTGTATGAATATTACAATAATCGCTGTTGGAAAAGTGAAAGAAAAATATGCGACACAAGGAATTAAAGAATTTGTTAAGCGGCTCGGGCCTTATGCAAAGGTGAAGGTTGTTGAAGTCGCCGATGAACCGGCGCCGGAAAGTTTAAGTGAAAAAGAAGAGTTGCTCGTGAAACAAAAAGAAGGGGAGAAAATTTTATCGAAAATTACACCTAGTATGCATGTCGTCGCACTTGATCTCGGCGGAAAAGAACGAACGAGTGAACAATTTGCAGCGTGGATGGACGATCATCGTACATATGGAAGAAGTAAACTCGCTTTTGTCATCGGTGGTTCGCTCGGTTTATCAGAGGAAGTATTGCGCCGAGCGGATGAAAAAGTTTCTTTTTCAAAAATGACATTTCCTCATCAATTGATGCGTCTATTTTTAGTAGAACAAGTGTATCGAGCTTTTCGAATTATTCACAATGAGCCTTATCATAAATAATTTTTTGTTGGAAAATAAGAGGAAAAAAGGTGGCTAAATTGTGATAATTCGCGGAATGTCTCGTTTTTTGCTCGACTGTAACCGCCTTCAAATGATAGGATAGACGATTTCTCTAGCCTTGTAGAGCAGTCGTAATAATGATAAACTGTAAATATGTATATTTATTGACCAGAAAAGATGAGGTAGCTCGATTGACGTCTTCTGAGTTTTGATCGTTTCACAGAAGCATCCGCCTACTTCTTTTCTGCAAATCTAGGGGATAAGGATGAGGAAAAATGAGCAATACTAGTACAGATGTTATCTTGATTGGTGCTGGAGTTATGAGCGCAACTTTGGGAACACTGCTCAAAGAGTTAGAGCCAGATTGGAATATTACAGTGTATGAGAAGTTAGACAAACCAGGTGAAGAAAGT
>JASLGI010000072.1 GCA_030149685.1 Bacillaceae bacterium
TAAAAGAAAAATAACAATTTGAAATAATATGCTATTATGTAGATCGGATAGACAAAATTCCGATTATAAGTAAAAAATGTCATTTTCGAAATGGGTAGAAATAGTGAGTAGGACCCGATTGAAAAGATGGTTGATATAGAGGAGTGAAGAAGATTGGTAGCGCAAAGACAAACGAGTTACTTAGAGCAAGAGATAGGACGGTTAAAAATTACTGCGGCAGAGGCGGTAGAGCACGCGCACCATTTTACAGATTTCAAAAAATATTTGCACGTGGAACGTCCGATACAACGTGAAATCGAGAAAGTGCTCAGAAATAGGCAAGGAGTAGATGAGCCACACTTATTGTTACTGTGCGGAAGTGTAGGAGATGGAAAGTCTCACTTGCTCGCTTACCTGAACGATTCATCGGAAGGTTTATTATCGGAGTATAAAGTTTTTAATGATGCAACAGAAAGTGCTCGACCAGAAGAAACAGCGTTAGAAACGTTAGAAGAAACGTTTAAAAACTTTTCTGACGAACATTGGGAAACGGACAATGAAAAAATTGTAATCGCAATCAATTTAGGCGTTTTGCATAAATTTATTATGAGTGACCAAACAAAATATACATTCGATCGGTTCAAAGAAACGATTCGAAACAGCGGCATTTTTGATGAAGGGACGATTAACGTACAACAAAGAGGAAATATTGATCTCGTATCGTTTGCTCATTATCAAATATACGATTTATTAGAGGATCGTGTACAATCCGATTATTTAATGAGTTTGTTACAAAAGGTATGTATAAAAGATGTGTCAAACCCATTTTATGCAGCGTATAAGCAAGATGAGGTTTCGGGTATACGGACCGTCGTCCACGAAAACTTTGATTTTTTAGGGCGTGAAGAAGTGCAACATCAAGTCGTCCAGTTAATGTGTCGTTTAATGATCGAAAGGAAAGTGTCCATTTCTTCGCGACATTTTTTAGATTTTTTAGCAGACATTATCGTACCTTTATCGGACGCAGACGGTATTGAACAGTATGTCCCATCGTTACTTTATAACAACCGTGGACGGTCGGATTTACTAGATGAAGTTTCTCATTTGCATCCGATCCACGCTCGCTTAGAGTACATCGATCAGCTGATGGTACGTTTACATACGTCGGATCATCTCGAAGGAGTTTGTGAGGAGTACGTGACGTGTCCTATTGCGAGGAAGTGGCTTTTGGACGCTATAGATACGCAATCCGAAGAAGAATTTTTCCATTTCTTCACTTCTACACTATATTTGACGAATCGAACATTCGCCGAAGAAGTAGAGCCGGAATCGTATAAGGAGTATGTTCGTTACTTGTATGGCTTTAACGTAGGAAGTCGTAAGGCGATCCGTGCGTTTTACGCATTTTTAAAGCAAGCCATTTTCAACTGGAAAGAGCAACCGAAAGAAGGGTACGTATATGTTAAACGTCTCCCGAATGATATAGGAATTGCTCAAGAGCTTGAGTTATCAATGAGTATCGATCATTTGAGAAGTCATCAAGTCGTCGAAGAAGATGGGAAGTTACGTGCGTTCGCGCCTTATTTGACGGTTGCTTACGAGAAAGACGGTCAAGTTGAAATGATGCGAATCGATTATGCACTTTATACACTTCTTGATAAAGTCGTTAATGGGTACCGACCGAACAAGCAAGATCGTGAAGATGCTGTCGCATTTGTAGAGTACTTGGACCGACTGATGGGCTTTGGTGAGAAAGAAGAGAAAATGCTCATTAGTTTCTTAAAAGAGAAAAAAGAATACGAATTAAAGTTACAATATTTCGGAGAAGAAGTTTACTACGAAATGAATCGGATAGGAGAGTAGAGCAAATGGTCGAAACAATTTTAACGATACAGCATGTGAAGTACACAGGACATGGCTCGATGCCGAATACAGAAAAACCGCTCCCATTTCGCTCAAACCCTGCTCCTGTGTATGAAGAAAATTATCATCTCGTCATTAGCGAAATGGCTCAGCTCATTAATAACAATAAAATTGATGGAAAGAAATTAAAGCGTGGGGAAACACTCGACATCCCGAGTTATAATTTGTTAAGTCGGTACATTGCTACAAGCCCATCTCTTGAATACGAAGATGGACAAGCACAAAAAGATTTCGCGCGTTTGATCGAAACGTATTTATTCGCAGATCAACGTCTCAATGTTGTACATAGTTATTTGTACAGTTTTATTTCGGTTGCATCGGATCAAAAAATACCTGCGCCACTTTCTAACATGGCTAAGTTTTGTCGAGATGTACTTTTTGGCGATTGCGAAGAGGCGGCACAGCTATTCAAAAATGACAAAGCAGATGATGTATTGACGAAGCTTATTATTAATGAGCTTAGTCAATTGACGAGCGATAAAACGTCAAAACAAGCGATGCGAGAAAATACAAATGTCCTACCTGTGTTGACGAAATGGTTCCAAAACGATTTGTTGTACTTGAAGAACCATCCGTCTTATTTGTTATCCAATTTGGAACTGTTGATCAATTACTACGCTTTTGCGTACATTATGCAGTTTTTAATCAAAGCGCAACAGTTCTCGGAAGCTGATTTTGAGACGGTTGAACCTCTTTATTATACGTTAGCAGAGGAAGTCGTAACGAAGACGAGAGATGCAGCGAAGCCGTATCGTGGCTACAAACGGGTACAAGAGGCAGCGAAATATGGATTTGCTCATTATGAAGTGTTGCGACAGTTAAGTCACAATGCGTTTAATTTAGAAAAAGACGAAAAGCCAGTTATGACATACGATGAAATCGCACGACGTGCAGAAGCTATTGGAAAAAGCGACCAGCTCAAAGAAGAGTTGAAAGAATGGATGGCGCGGTATGCCGAAGTGATGGGATCAAGAGTCCCTGACGTGGCAACAGATCATTTTGACGAGTTGTTAAAGGCGCATGTCCAGTCGGTCCACCAAAATATGAAAAAATCGGCGAAAGATCGTTTTGCAAATTCAATTACGCGTCTCGGGAAAGAGCATTTCTTAAAGTTGCGCGGCCCTTTAGGGTACGTGCTCACTTTGGATCATCGTTTATTAATGTTGTTAACAGCTGTCATCGTTGGCGACGAACCGAAACCGTTGTCGGTCGTTCTCGAGGGATTTGAAAAGAGAGGAATTGCTCTCGATCGATATACCATCGCACAAATTGTAGACATCTTTACGGTCCAAAACATTTTAGATAATAAAAGTGATAGTGGTGATACTCAATATGTCAAACCAATTTTATAATTATTTAGCATCGCACATTATCGATTTTTGGGAAACAGAAGGTGTGCGACGTGGAAACAAATACTTTTTAAGACTTGATACGGCAACAGAAGTACAACATATGGTGGAAGCGTTTCAAAAGGTCCGTCCCGACATCGTTAAACCGTTTACTTATGACGACGAAGGAGTTCTCTTTTCAAGTTACGCTGTGGAAATTGGAGATGTGCAAGTTGTATTAGCAGGAGCGACGAAAGAGGTGACTGTTGATTACATCGGTCGTCTGCGCAATTTCGTCAGTGATCGTCAAGAAGGCTGGGAAGATAAGGCATTATGCAGTGTGACCGCGGAAAGTTTAGATACCCTTTCTGGTGGCGGCGCAAACTTACAAAATCGCGGGATGCCATTGCATACGGATTCATTGATCCGACGATTGAAACAAGATATCGAGGAAAGTCCGTTACAAGCGTCAGAACGAGTTATTTTACGGGATGTACTGAATGATTTACAAGAACTCGATCGCATTATGGGTATCCCATTAAACGACTTTTCAGAAGTGCTATCCATTTTAGAAAAAGGAAAAATAGAGAAAGAGGACTATCGAGGATTAGAGTTATTCGAAGATCCTGAATTAAGTAGCTTCTCTGATGAAAAAGTGATTGAGGAACGTCTGCGTGAAAACCGCGAAACGTTTCGTGAAGTGATGGATGCTCACCAACATGGCAATGCGGAAGATACGTTGGAGAAGATGTACACTGATAGTGGTGTGGCACGATTGAAAAAAGAGGATTGGCATGAAGAAACGTATCCGACGATTCATAAAGAAAAAGAAAAGTTCCGAAAGACTCAAAAATCGAAAAAAGTTGTTGTCGACTCTCTCGAATTATTGTCTGACCATGCGTCTCATTGGTTGCGTTATCCAGGGGAAACAGCAGCGAAACGCCGTCAACATATGATTTTGATTTTTAATCCTCAACAACTTGATGAATTGACGATGCGGATTAAGTTTGATTGGACAGGTGACATCACTAGCTTGCATAGCGATTTTGTAAATGTGCGCAAAAAAGACCGAGATAAAGTAGAGGCGAAAGTGAGTAAGAAGTTTTTAACGTTACACATTCAACCTTCTCGTCAAGTAGAATTTTTTAAGGTCGATTACAAGCATGAATCGAAAGCTACTTTAGGTGCTAGTTTTCACGTTTGTGTTGTGCCATGGAAAGAGGATTATTTCCTTCCCATTCAATCAAAATATGAAGTCGATGTTGCAAAAGAAGCGTTACGTTTAGCGATTGACGATGCGAAGTTTCAAATTGGATTGAACCAAGGCATTCTTAAGCAACCGAAAGAAATAACGATTGATGATTCGCCTGTGACGCATACTGTGAATTTACAAGAGACAGAATATCACTTTGCATTGACAGCCGGTGCATTTCCAGAAGGCGAGGCGGCCAGTGTCATAGTAGAGTATGATGGTGTCACATTACCGCTCCACATCCCTGACGACGAATCGAAATCGGTTCCGTTATCGGGTGAGCTCGTTCAGGAGCGGATTCGTACGGAAGAAGAAGACATTCGACGGATCGGAGATAATTTGTTCCGTCAAGGAACGTACGAGTTTTACGGCATGGAAACGTATCGTACCTTTTTCGACTACGAGGAGGCGTGGATCGCGGAAAGAATGGCTTCTGGAAGTTTAGTGTCAGGACGTTTAGAAAAGCGACCGATTGAGTTGAGTCGTAATTTAGAACAGGCGTACGATGCGTATTTAGACTACTTCGAAGGTAGAATTCCGAGTTTAACGTATTCTGACGAGGAATTTTGTGAAGTAGCAACGAGCTACATACAAGCTTATGTGGATGAAGTGAATTCCTTTGCAGCGAATGAGCCGGCCGGAAGACGCGGCGTCGATCTTGCGCGTTTAGGAGTCATTGAATCTGTCAATGGTTTTTACTTCACTGCGTTTCATCCGTTGCTCGTCGCTTATCGTCTCAAAAGGCATGAGATGTTAGCTGATGATGCGATTGAACGTGTCATTACAAAACGTTTAGGAGCAGAATCACTTTTACCTTTCTTAATGAGAGGACGTCTCTATCGTCCGGAGGCGGTACAAGAAGTACCTGATTGGTTACACTTCCGACCGATTGAAGAATTGACTGTCTCGGATTCTCAAAAATTTATCGCAAACGTTATTTTTGATAAGATGAGACAATTTAAAAAGCATTTCCGTTATTTCTTTTTACCGTCGTCAGACGCACCATTTTTAATCAATGTGATCAATTTACCTGATGATCGAGAAGTGTTACGTGGCGTCATTGAATTTCTATTGGACGAAGTGAAGAGAAGCGGTTTAGAACATGTAAAAGATATTGAAGTGACTTTGTATACGGATCAACGTGTAGCAAGTGCATTCGATGAGTTTTCCGAATGGGTGACAGCGAAAGATGTTGAGCGGAAATTAGGCGTGAAATTAAAAGTAGGAGACTACGAAGCAGAAGATGTTTTACGAGCGATTCGGGAACATTTGTTTTACTTTAAAAAATATGACGACGACCGAAATTGGTCGATTGATTACGCGCATGTCACGTTTTATAAGATGTATGCTCAGGAACGCACGGTTACTCAGCAAATGGCACATATGCCCCATGACATTGCATTAGAAGGATTATATGCAAGTGTTCCATCGACGAAGGATGGAGAGATTTATCGTATGGGATACGGGATTGATGGGTATGATGTGGCAGGCGATTTATTACTAGAAACCGCTGTTGCAACGAATGAGCTCATCGCCAACACAACGAACGACGGAAATGATGCGTACATGAAAGGCAATGCTACTTATTTGCACGTCGAGACAGTCGCTGAAGAAATGTTGCAAGAAGTATTTGACCGATCGCATTGGGTGACATTTATCGAGCCATCTGTCGATTTGGAGTTTTTCCAAGACTTCCAAGAACTCATTATTATTCATTATAGTGATCAATATACATCGTCTCATAAGTATGATGCGATTACAGTTACGAACAAGTCGATGCAATATAAAGATGTGATTCGGGAGTTTTTAGAAGCAAAAGGTGTTTCGAAAGAAGAACATCAGATTACGCAAGCGATTCAAGCGTTTAATGCATACAATGGAGAATGGCTACTTCGGATCATCGGTTCCAAAGGGCATGATGATCGAGAAAAGTTGAGCATTATATCTGGCGTGAAATATATGGTCGCACTTTTACACCACCCTCGTATTTTATGGGTGCCGATATCGCTCGAAGAAATTTTACGAGTGGCGGGCGTTTTAGGGTTGAGCAAGAGCGACGGTGTATTTAGCGCGAAAAACTTAGGCGTAACAGGCGCAACGAGTGATGATATTTTAATGGTAGGTCTCGAAGAAGTCGATGACGTCGTTCGTTTGTATATTTACCCTGTTGAAGTGAAAATTGGAAAAGTGACGCAGTCGATTGTGAAAAAGGCAAAAGAACAAGTGATCCGGACGAAAAACACATTGGTTGAAGCGTTGACCTCTGATGAACAAGGAACATTTGTTCAAAAGTTTTATCAAACATTTATCGTCCAGCTCGTCATTGCAAGTGCTAAAAAAATGGCACAAGGTAACTTGTGGGGTAAGCTTGATTATACGTTGAGTGCAGATGTGATCGAGAAACTTTCGAAATTGCAAATTGACATTTCTCACGCACTCGATTCACATATTGGTGAGGCGGGGATCCTCCTCTTTGAACACGGTCTGTTTGCACGAAGTGTAACGCAAGAAGATGACGTACACTTGTATCACTTTAGTGAACAAGATGGTTATCACGGCATCGTAGAGTCTTATGACGACGTATACAATTGGTTACATCATACAGACAATGACTTTGTTAGCGAACAGTTTTTAATAAATACGTATGATGCTCCTATGTCGCCTCCGTCGGAACCATCCGAACGAAACGATGCATGGTCGGCTGTGCATGAGTCTTCTGAACAGCTCGATTCTGTCGAACGAATAGAAGTTGAAGAGGAGGCCATCGATGAATCCGATGCCACGCCTTTATCTATTGCGAACGAATTAGAAGAAAACGAAGTACAAAGTGAAGTGATAGAAGGCCGTTTGCAACCGAAAGCGTTAGAAGAAGTACGTCTTAAAATTGGAACAGCAGAAGGAACGAAGAAAGATGTCTATTGGGAATACGGTCATCCAGAGTTAGCGAACCGTCACTTGTTAATAGTCGGTAAGTCAGGACAAGGAAAAACGTATTTCATGCAAACTTTACTTTTGGAACAATCGCTCCAAGGTGTTCCGAGCATTATCATTGACTACACGGACGGGTTCTTGCCGAATCAGTTAGAAGAAACGTTCAAAGAAACGTTGGACGGTAAAATTAAACATCGTGTCGTCATTCAAGAAAAGCTTCCGATCAATCCATTCATCCAACACGAGGTCGATTACGGTGGAATCCTCATGAAAGAAGGTTCAATCGATGTGGCGACGCGGATGAAAAGTGTATTTGCTAGTTCTTACAATTTAGGGCCACAACAAGAAAATGCAATTTATGAAGCGACGATGGAAGGGATCGCAAAGTATGGCGATCAACAGTTTTCTATCCGCCATTTAGGTGAGCAGTTGCGATCGATGGAGAACAACCCAGCAGCTGGAACGACACTTTCTAAAATTCGACCGCTCGTTGATCGAAATCCGTTCATTCAAGGTGAGACGATCGACTGGAAAAAACATTTAGAAAGTAATGGAGACATTTTAATTTTACAGCTCACTGGTTTTGAACGACAGGAACAAGTTTTGCTCACAGAGTTTGTATTGTGGGATTTATGGAACTATTCTTTACGCGAAGGTGCGAAAGATATTCCGTTAACTGTCGTCATGGACGAAGCGCAAAACTTGGATCACCGTGAAAGTTCACCTTCTGCTAAAGTGTTAACAGAAGGACGAAAATTCGGTTGGTCTGGTTGGTATGCGACACAAATTGTCAAATCACAATTTGACAAAGATGAAGTAGCACGTCTTCAAAACACGGGACAAAAAGTATACTTTTTGCCACCAGATGATGAAATTCCTGGCATCGCAAAAAATTTAGAAGACGATCGATACGATCGCAATTATTGGGAAATGAAACTACGAAGCTTAAGGAAGGGACAATGTATTGTTCACGGCCCGCATTTGCAGCCGGATGGTACGCTTTCCTCAAGTGACCCAGTCGTGGTCAACGTAAGCTCGTTAGAAACACGCTTAGAAGAATAAGAAAGCCCCTTACTTCATTTGACGAAGTAAGGGGTTATTTTTTGTCAAAATGCTTCTCTGTCACTTTCCATAAGTCCATTAACAGGTCGAGTTGTCGTGGGTCTTCAAATGGGAGCGATCGGTACCACTTTGCGAAAGAAGGATGTTCCTCGAAAATAGGTAAAGGTGTACGTTCTGTATGTAAAGGTTCGTCGCTATGACCGAGTAAAAAGTCAGTACTTACACCGAACAGCTGAGCGATTTTTAGCAGCATATCAAATGATGGGGCACTATGTCCGGTTTCGTAGTTGCTAATTGTCCCTTTGGTCGTCTGCATTTTTTGAGCGAGAGCTGTTTGGGTCATATTGTGAGATGTACGTAAGTAACGTAATCGTTGAGCAAACATCGTGTATTCCTCCTTCTTATATACGATCCATTATACCTCAAAAATCTAACTTTTTGGCGATTGTTCAAGAATTTCATATAAATCGGTTGACATTCAAGTTAATTGGACTAAAATATAATGTATAAGAAAGTTAGTCAATCCTTTAAAATCAAGTAGTATAAAAGGAGTCGAGGCATCATGAAAACAGAACAATTTGGGATTGTTTTGAAGCGCATTATGGTTGATTCTACAATTGCACCCGAAGCTAAAGCGATTTACAGTTATTTAGCTACTTTTTCGAATGAGGAGGGGAAATCATATCCTAGCATTGATAAAATGTGCCGAGATTTGGGAATGACATACAACCGGTTGACGAAGTACCGTAAACAGTTGGAAGAAGCGGGATATTTGAAAGTAGAACGTACACGTTCTGAACAAGGTGGGTTTGGTCGCAACGTTTATACGATTCCGACGAGAACTTATAAAAAAGCCGAACGAAAAGAACCGTCACAAAATCCATTCGTTGATTTTGAAGGAATGGAAGACCGAGGATATAACAAAGATCAGTCGAACAATACCAAAACAAACAAAACTAATGTTCAACAAGATGACGTCGACGTCGTCGTCTATGAAATGAGTGAAATGTTGGAAAAGTATCAACTAGGTAAAGCGACGGAGAGTTGGCGTGAAGAAATTTTGCTATGGCTTCAAACGTTTCAACCACAAATGATTAGGTATGCGATGGAGTGGTCGGTGCAACATCATGCGAAGAGTTGGCTCTATGTTCGAGCCGTCCTCCGAGCGTGGCAAGAGAAAAAGTTATGGACGGTTGAGGACGTAGTCGCGTATGAAAAGAAGCGGGTTCAACGGCCAACAATCATCCGAAGAACAGAGGCATTACCAGATTGGTTCGTCAATCATTCCAGTGTGGCAGAAACACCGACTGAAAGTGAAGAAGAGTTAGAGGCGCGCCGTCAACGTTTAAAAGAAAAGTGGGGGATTGAAGTATAAAGAAACAATATTTGGTAATATAGAAAGGAGGAAGGAATCGTTAGGAGGAGTTGGAGTGAAAGAAAAGGTAGTGAGAAAAAATCCGGCTTGGACGGAAGAAGAAATGGTACTCGCGCTCGATGTTTATTTTAAATTGGACAACGATGAATTTCATAAACGATCGAGACGTATTTTAGACTTGAGTGTTATGCTCAATCATTTAGACATTCATGGTCGAGCGATGTTGTCGCCTAATTTTAGAAACCCAGCTGGCGTGACGATGATTTTGCAAAACATTGCGAGCTATGACCCTGAACGACCACAGAAAGGTTTGGCGAATGGGAGTAAGATGGCGAAAAAGATGTTTGAGCAATATCAAAATAATCAAGAGAAGCTTCATCGACTAGCATGGGACGTGAAAGATTCCATTCGCGACCCGATGATCCGGTATGGCTTACATCGTTACGGTGATGATTACGGTGGAGAACTGAGTAACTTTGTCCATCAGGAATATGAGCGCTTGAGCAATATGTTGCAAGTTAAAAAAGAAATTGCAGACAGTCGCAACGAAGTCGTATGTGAAGTGTGTGCGTTGGATTTCAATCGAAAGTATGGGAAACATTCAGGAGCGGCGATGAGTTGTCATCACGATGAAAGTATTTTGCGATTGGATGCGGTCGACCAAACAGCGATTGAAGATTGGTCAATCGTCTGTCAGAATTGTCATTCTGTTATGCACCAACATCCTATCGTTTTAACGACTC
>JASLGI010000093.1 GCA_030149685.1 Bacillaceae bacterium
GTGATGGATTTATTTGAAGAAGATATAACGAAAGTAATGAAAGAACAACAACTCGCTTCTTTCAATCAAAAATTTGAACGTTTGTATGATGAAAAAGAGTATGAAACAATTATCCAGACGTATAATACGATTTCTGAAGAAACGGTAAAGAAAAACGAAACAATCATTACATGGAAAGAAAAAGCAGAAAAGAGAATAAGTGAAATTGCTGTTCAAAAGGAAAAAGAAGAAAAAGCAAAAGAAGAAGAGGAAAGAAAAGCTCGTGAAAAGGCATATCAAGAGGAAAAAGCTCGAGGAGAGAAAAAGAAAGAAATAGCTCGTCGAAGTAATTTATCAACGGATGAGTTTTATCGATTTTTGTTAGAACGTTCAAAATTGGATAAAGAGGTGAAACACCCTCTTGTATTAGAAGGAGATGTGTTTAAAAATGCTTTAAATCACGATACATTAACGATTCGAGCAGACAATCCAGAGCTTGAGCACTTTTATCTCGTCGGACATTTCGCCTATGACCCAGAAGCGGATAAATTTTATCCTAGTATGATGGGAGAATACCATTATTATGGGGAGTATGATGAAGGTGAGCCTTTTCCTTATTATGAATTTTAAACAAAAAACGGAAGTTCTCTTAATGAGAAGCTTCCGTTTTTTTCGTTGACGGTATTTTCGTTACCCAGAAGAAACATAAGATGTAACCGATCATTAATACGACGACCGAAAATAGATAAGGATAATCTAAATTAATATCAAATAATGCTCCGCCAATAATAGGACCGATAATATTTCCGATACTTGTAAACATTGAGTTCATCCCACCGACAAAACCTTGTTCATTCGCTGCAATTTTAGATAGATAAGAAGTAACTGCAGGACGGATAAGGTCAAAACCAACGAAAATAAAGACCGTCACAAGTACAATCATCCAATAAGCGTGTACGATCGTCATACAATAGGCGAAGAAAGCTGATATTAAAAAGCTTACACGCGTTACACGAATTTCACCAAAACGACGTGTTAATTTATCAAACAGCGCTACTTGAGCAATTGCTCCGACAATCGCTCCTCCTGTAATAACGATAGCTATATCTCTTGGAGTAAATTGGAATTTATGATCCATATAGAGACTAAATGTTGCTTCAAACGCGACAAGTCCAACAGTAGAGACGAAGATCACCATAAATGGGACAAAAAACTTTGGGGCAAAAATACGACGAAATCCTGTCATTTCTTCTCCGACGACATCTTCTACCTTTTGTCGAGCAGGCTCTTTTAAAACGACAATTGAAAAAATCGTCGCTATTAGCGCTAATCCCGCTGCGAAGAAGAAAGGTACACGATGACCGAGTTCTGCTAAAAATCCTCCGATTCCTGGTCCGATAATGAACCCTGTTGAAATCGATGCAGACATGTAGCCCAATGCTTTTGCACGATTCTCAACCGTTGTAATATCGGCGATAAAAGCCGTAACCGCAGGCATAATAAATGCAGCACTTAATCCTCCTAAAAAACGTGAAACAAACAATGTTTCAACAACCGTTCCAATACCAAATAACAATTCTGATAAACTGAATAAAAACAATCCGATGACGAGTATACGTTTACGTCCAAACGCGTCGACCCATCGACCAGCAATCGGTGAAAATAATAATTGCGCAATGGCAAATGTCGCTACCATATATCCAACAGTCGATCCACTAATGTGTAATTCATTCATTAAAGTAGGCAACACGGGAATGACGAGTCCAATCCCTAAAAATGCGATGAATAAATTCGTCAATAATAATAAAAGTGCATGATCTTTATTCAACTTTCTTCCTCCTCCCACGAAAAAAAGCGCCACCTATAACAGGTGAGGCTCATTCATACTTTTTCTAATGATTTCAAATTGTACACGTTTTTATGTGAAAAAGATATGAAAAACACTCATGAAATATGGAAAATGGTTGAAAAGTTTCAAACTGTCATCGTTTCTTCAAAAACCTTTATTTTCTGAAAATAGATCGTGTGAGAAAGAGATGGAATGAAGGGCAAAATCACTTTTTAAGGTTATATAATTGAACTTCTACAAAATAAAACCTAGCATCCACTTATTTAAATAAATGGATACTAGGTTTTTATTTCGCTAGGTTTTATCCTAGCTTCGCCATGAGATCATTACTATTATTTAACGACAAGAACGAGACGACCATCGTCGAGTACTTTTTCTGCATCAGCCGCTTCTCGTTCAGAAAGTCCGAGCGTTTCGAAGTGGCTGCGTAATTCATCTCCACGTTTAGAAAAGACGTTTTTAATCGATTTCATAAGGCCTTGTTCTTTCATACTTACTTCTTCTGTGTGGAAAACTTCTGCCATTTTATCTTCTAAATCTTCTTCGTGACTGAACACGTACATATCCTCACGAGCAACCCCTTCTTGATCAAGTTTTTCAACCAACTCTTTTGCTTTTACTACATTTTCTACTTCGTATGTTTTCGTCATTTATAAAATCCCCTTTCGTTTCTCGCTGTAACTCATATATTGCACTGTACGAAAAAGTTAAACATCATTCCAACGAATAGGTTCGAAGGACTTATGAATTGCTATCGATCACCTAATAGTTAAAGTAGCCGTATATTCTTTTTAAAAACAAGAGAAAAGATGATTCTTTTCTCTTGAATCTGATATACTAAATACAAAATTGAATAAAGGAGGAAGGTTTTTGAAAAAACTTAGTTCATTGTTCATTCTTTTTGCATTACTCTTTTCAACGATACTCGTTCAAGCGTCGTCTCCATTTCATGATATGACAGAAAAAACACGTTTCTATAATGAAATGTTGTATTTACATAATGAATCAATTATACAAGGGTATCCGAATGGGAATTTTGGCCCTCATGATGTCGTTACACGAGGAGACGCCGCTATGATGATCGGTCGCGCACTATCTTATGATCGTACGATGAGAGAGAGCACTTTTTCAGATGTGACAAAAGAAATGCGGGCTTCAGGTTACATTGAGCAAGCGGTAGATAACGGTGTAATTTCAGGGTATCCAGATGGTACATTTCGTCCGTATGAACAAGTAACACGTGGTCAATTAGCGATTTTTTTAGCAAGAGCCTTTCAATATGAAGAAAATACAGAAACGACATTTACTGATGTCACGCCCACTATGAAAGCGAGTGAAAGTATTTCACGCTTAGTAGGCGCTCACATTACAGCAGGTTATCCAGACGGTACATTTCGTCCGAATGAGCGAGTCACTCGTGGTCAGTTTTCAGCATTTCTTGCGCGCTCATTAAACGATGATTTCATAAAAGTGATAGAAGAGCCGACGTCAAAAGGGCTGGCAACCTTTCACTTTATCGATGTAGGTCAAGGAGATGCGACATTGATCGAGACGCCAAGTAAAAAAGTCGTATTGATCGATGGTGGGATTCAAAAAGAAGGAAATACTGTTGCGAGATATATTCGTTCGCTCGGTTATCAACATATCGACCAAATCGTTGCAACCCATCCACATGCTGATCATATAGGTGGTTTACAAACAATGATTGAGCAATTTACAGTTGGTGAATGGATCGATAGTGGAAAAGTACATACGTCTCAAACATATCTTCGTTTATTACGTACGATTGACGAGAAAGATATTCCTTTCCGGATTGCACAAACAGGGGATCGTTGGTCATTTGACGATGGAATGACATTCAACATACTTTATGCAAATTCAAATGCTCAAACGATCAACGATGCATCTGTTGTCGTACAAGCAACACATGGAAATATTCGGACATTACTTACAGGAGATGCAGAAAAATTAGCAGAAGAGCAATTAGTGAAGCAGCAAGCGACACAATTGCCAAGCGATATTTTAAAAGCAGGACATCATGGCTCTCGTACAAGTAGCACAGAACCATTTATTCGTCTCGTACAACCGAAAATTGCGGTTTTATCTTATGGAGAAGGAAACCGTTACGGACATCCTCATAAAGAAGTGGTAGATCGATTCAATCGATATGGGACGACTCTCTATCATACTGCAAAAGATGGTACGATTCGTATTCAATCTTCTGGTGTGATATATAATGTGGAAACGGAGCACGCCTCATGATTTTTCGTTTTATCGATTGGCTTGCGCAATTTCGTTACGTGCCTATTCGTAAAGAATGGTTACATCCGATCGTTCTCGAATATGTACTTACTCATGAACGCCGGGGAATTAAGGAACAATCCGTTGTTTACGAAGTGATGCAAATGAATCAAATCACTTATCATGAAGCATACGCACTTTATCGTTATATTAAGAAAAATTATAGAACAGAACACTAAAAGAAAAATGTCTAAGGTGAATGAGATACTCACACTTTAGACATTTTTTGATAAAAAGTTACTCGTATTTTTTTAAGAAGTTAACGTTTGCTTGTTCCACTGAAGAAAGCGATACATTTTTTGTTTGAGGAACGTACCAACTTTGATTATTGAAGTAGTCTTGTAGATGTTGATCATCAAAAATATAACCGTGACGAGCAAAAATTTCATTACGAGCATAACGAATCATATCAGGTGAGTAATGAATTAAGTTATACGTTTCTGGATCATCTAGTGATAGTCGTTGGCTATCGCTATGTGGCAAAATATAATTGTACTCATCAATATGACTGTCACCAATAATATAATCGAATCCAGGGTCTTCTACTGTACGAATAATGTTGACGTTATGTTGTTCTAAATCACTCAATTGAATCGCGTTATTATTATGTAGAGGCGTATACCATGCTTGCGAATCAAAATAAGCTTGCATTTTTTTATCTTCAAATACATATCCGTGACGAGCAAAAATTTCATTACGAGCATAACGGAGTTCTTCTTTCGACATATTGTATAGCCAATCAATTAAGACTATCTCTGTATCACTATGTTTAAAAAAGTAATCATTTCTTGTTTTTTTAGGTTGTTCTTTTTGTTTTTGTGGTGTTTCTTGTTTTTGTGTCGCTTCATTGGCTACTTCTTGTTTCGTATCTACTTTTTCCACAGTTTCTTCTACTTTTTCTACTTTTTCAATTGCTGTGTCTTCAGCGATTTCTCCGTGAATAGTTGAAATCGCTAACGGGTGATTACTCGGTAAATTCAAATACCACCATGCTACAATTAAAAAAAGTCCTCCGGCAATTGCTAGGAGGACTGTCATATACGATTTATTCATAAAGCACTCCTTTGTTAAGTCTTTAAACCTATCATATAGGAAGTGCTTTTATAGGTCAATGTATTGACGATTTGAATTTCGAGCCATGTGCTTCTTGCGTGTCCATGACTGTAATGAAAGCATTTGGATCGACTTCTCGAGCAATCTCTTTTAATTTCGAAAGTTCTAATCGTGTAATGACGACATAGATGACATCGGTTTCAATATCGGTATAGCCACCGCGCCCATGAAGTTTTGTTACACTGCGCCCAAGTCGGGCATTGATCGTTTCAGCAAGCTCTTCTGATTCTGGAGAGACGATTAAAATCGCTTTCGTATCATCAAGCCCTTGAATGACCGCATCGATCGCTTTTGCCGCGATGTAGTACGTTAAAATAGAGTACATTGCTTGTTCCCATCCGAGAACAAATCCTGCCCAACTGAAGATAAATACATTCATAAACATGACGAATTCTCCGACAGAATAAGGGATGCGTTTCGTAAGTAGAATGCCTAAAATTTCTGTCCCATCAAGTGCCCCACCATTACGAATGACGAGACCTACACCAATCCCGAGCATAAGTCCACCGAATACAGTTGCAAGTAGTGGTTCGCTTGTAAATGGTTCCAGATGAGCGGCTTTTAACGCTGCTTCGATCACAGCTAATACAACGATTGCAAAGGCTGAAGAGAAAAAGAAGTTTTTCCCAATATGTTTATAACCAGCAAATAAAAACGGTAAGTTTAATACTAAGATTAAAATTCCGAATGGAATGCCTGTTAAAATATTTAAAATCAAGCCAATCCCAATAATTCCGCCATCAATGATACTGTTTGGCACGAGAAACAGTTCAATCGAAAGAGCTGCCAAACTCGCTCCGATCGTCATAAAAATGAGTCTTGCTATAAGAGATCTTGCTGATTCTTTTTCGTGTTGTCGTTTTGGCAATTTATTCACTTCCTCGTTCGTAGAGTCGAACAATTACTAAAGCAATTGAACGCAGGAGCCGCCACCAAAAAAACGACTCAAATACTAAAAAATATGTTCCCATTATCCCATAGGTGAAAACGTAGTACAATGGATATTTTTTAAAAATTTAACGTTTTATTAGGGGATTTTAGGGAATGAACAAACTATCAACAAACGGAAAAGAGGAACAACTATGAAGAAACATTCAAAAGAACAACAAAGGAGACAGCTGAAACCATCTTTATCAGCATCGAGTGTTTTCGCCATCGCCCTCGGTTCAAGTGTCGGGTGGGGAGCGTTCATTTTACCCGGTGATTGGATTCAATCGGCGGGACCAGTCGGTGCGATGATTGGTTTATTTATCGGAGCACTTGTCATGATGGTCATCGCTTCAAGTTATGGCGTCATGATTCAAAAGTTCCCTGTTTCAGGTGGCGGATTTACATATGCGTACATCGCAGGTGGAAAGATTTGGGCATTTATTGCTGGTTGGTTTTTATCTCTCGGGTACATTTCAATCGTTGCTCTTAATGCATCAGCCTTCGCATTACTTCTTAAGTTTTTAGCTCCAGACTTCATGCATCAATATTACTTATATACCGTTGCTGGCTGGGACGTTTACTTGCCAGAAGTAGTAATTGCGAGTACGCTCATCATTTTGTTTGCTGTATTAAATACAGTTGGGACTGAACTGTCAGGGAAATTACAGTTTTACTTTAGTCTCGCATTAATTCTAGGTGTCATAGCACTTGGTGGTATTACATTTAATATGGCAGATACACCGTTTGCGAATATGCAACCGATTTTTAATGAAACACAACCGATTCTCGTATCCATTGTATTAATATTAGCGATTGCTCCATGGGCATATGTTGGGTTTGACAACGTACCGCAAGCTGCTGAAGAGTTTGCCTTTTCTCATAAAAAAGCGACATGGCTAATGATATTTTCACTATTTGCTACATTTGTTGTTTATGCGATTATGATTGGTGTAACAAGTTGGTCATTTCCTTCATGGATGTTGCCAGAAAATAGTTTATGGCTAACAGGTCAACTTGTTGATGCAATGTTAGGACCAATTGGCATTAGCGTCCTTGCGATAGCGATTATGATGGGGATTTTCACAGGACTCAATGGATTTTATATGTCTTCGAGTCGTTTATTATTTGCAATGGCACGAGCGCGAGCATTGCCGAACTTTTTCCGTACATTAACAGAAAAACAGAAAACACCGATTTGGGGCATTTGGTTCGTTACGATTATCGCCTTACCGATGCCGTGGTTTGGAAGACAAGCTTTAGAATGGATCGTTGACATGAGTTCTTTAGGTGTGTCGGTTGCTTATTTCTTCGCAAGTTTCGCTGCATATAAAGTACTTGCATGGGCAAAACATGACCGTGGGATCGAAATTGCTCCGATTCGAAAAGTGCTCGCATTATTCGGAATGCTCGCAAGTCTTGTATTTATTGGACTTTTACTCATTCCATCATCACCTGCCTCTCTTTCAGCACCATCTTACGGCTTACTCGCTGGATGGATCGCACTCGGTTTAATTTTTTACTTAGCGATTCGAAAACGATACAATTCACTCACAGCAGAAGAGACAGAACATTATATTTTAGGTGAGTCAATGAAAGAAAAAATTGAAAATAATTATTAATAAAAAACGCTCCAGTAGATACAGTAAAATGTATCCGCTGGAGCGTTTGCATGTTGCTTATGATATTAAACGACTGGTTTTCTACCACGTGAAAATGGTTTGACTTCCGCAAATACAATAGCGATAAAGATGAGTAAACCACCTGTGATCATTCGTCCTGTCAATACTTCGTGCATGATGAGGACAGAGAAAAATGTACCGAACAATGCTTCTGTCGATAAAATAATGGCTGATTTTGTCGGGTTGGCATATTGCATGCCGACATTTTGACAAACATAAGCGACGACCGTACAGAAAATAGCTAAGT
This sequence comes from Bacillaceae bacterium, assembly GCA_030149685.1. The sequence goes on from JASLGI010000093.1 coordinate 8,099, forward strand.
ATAAAATGACGTAAATACCTTCTGTCGGATAGACTGTTGGAACTTCTCCTAAAAGAATGACTGCAAGGACACTTAAAAGCGTAGCTGTGTAAAATTGTACGATGGTTAACGCAAGCGCATCTTCAGTTTTTACGAACATATTCGTATAAAAAATGTCGAAGGCGAATGCTACAGCACAAAGTAACGATAACGTATCGCCAAAGTTTAATGTCAATGTTTCTTGTAATGATAAAAGTGCAATTCCTGCGAGTGAAATCCCCGCTGCGATAAATTCAAACCGATCAATGCGTCGTTTGTAAATAATGAGCGCAATAACAGGCACGATAACGACCGTAGTTGCGGTTAAAAACGCGTTTTTTGAAGGAGTCGTATATTCAAGTCCCCACGTTTGTAACGTAAATCCGGTAAAAAGAAAAACACCGAGAATTGCTCCTTTCCACCAAACGTTCGGTGTAAGAAGTTTCAACTTTTTATAAAAAATGATACTTAAAATAATGGATGCAACGATAAATCGACCTGCCATTAGTTGGAAGACTGTCCAATACTTCAAACCGATCGCCATACCGACGAATCCACTTCCCCACATGATGGCTGTCACGAGCATCATGAGTTCTCCCTTATATTTCTGCATAATTCCCCTCTTTGTCTATGTATTGTGCTAGTAATGTTTTAGCATTTTTCATATAATTAGTAGTATATCGAAAATGAGCAAAATAACAAGATGAGGTGAATGGATTGGTATTTGGAGAGAAAGAAGAAGGCATTCGTTATGTAGAACGTCCTTCCGTCTATGGCCTCGTCGTCAAAGAGGACAAAATCGCCGTCATGAAAATGGATGACGGTCGTTATTTTTTACCCGGTGGTGGAAAAGAACCGGGAGAAACAGATGAACGTACATTACGTCGAGAGTTTTTAGAAGAAACAGGACGGGAAGTTGCGAATATCGGTTTCGTCGGTCGAGCAGAGCTTTATTATTATTCCGAACGTTATGAAAAGCACTTCTTTAATGAAGGAGCTTTTTATACGTGTGACATGATTGGTGAAGGAAAAGGAGAGCATGAGCTTGTTTGGTTAACATTGGATGAAGCAGCAAAAAAATTGTGGCATGATCACCAGCGATGGGCAGTAAAGAAAATTCAAGCATGAAAATGCATCTAGCAAAGTGTGTAAACTCTTACTCCTTTAAGTGAGAAAGTTTACGCACTAATTTTTTGCACTCGAATATATTGATGCCCCATCCTTTTGCTTTTTCCGCATTTAATAAGTTGTAAAGCGTATTACTTTTGATTGACTACTTGTGCAGTAATTTTTCAACGATTACTCGATCTCTTTCGCTTTGTTGAAAGCTGTGAAGTAGAAAGTCTCATTCAAGCGCTACAAATTAGAGGAAATCAAAGAGAGAAGTGCTTTTTATTATAATTGAAATAGTAATTCAATT
>JASLGI010000188.1 GCA_030149685.1 Bacillaceae bacterium
ATGAATGTGGAAGACGTAAACCGAAATAATCTTCTCCGATATATAAAGTATCGACTCCTGCATCGAGGAGTTGTTCCGCTTGTTCCATTGATTCAGCCGTGGCAATAAGTTTTACCATCGGGTCACTTCCTTTCTTAAAAAATGCGTACATTAGCTATTTTACTCTAAATCAAAAATAAAAAAAGAGAAAAGGGCGAATAATTGTCCAAAATGAGAAGAATGATAATGAAAACTTTCATCAATAAAAAGCACGAAGTATCAAATAACCGATACTTCGTGTCTACTGTTTCATTATAAAAGTCCGGATTCTCTCAATTTCTTTTTACGAGTAAATCCTAATCCCATGAAGACGATAATACCGAGAACTGCGAGAATGACAAGCGGTGTGTTGCCTAATGCGATTCCGACACCGACAGAACACATGGAAAGTACTGCTAAAAAAGCATAAAGACCTAAAATCCAGTGAAAGTTTTTCAAATTATTCCCTCCCATGAAATGAAATTGATGTAGTATTCATTAACTATGTGTTATAATAACACAGTTAGAGAGTTTGAAAAAGGAAACGGAGTGAAATGGAATGACGAAACGAGAAGATTTAAGAAATATCGCGATCATTGCCCACGTAGACCACGGAAAAACGACATTAGTCGACCAATTATTAAAACAATCAGGGATTTTCCGTGAAAATGAGCAAGTAGAAGATCGCGCGATGGATTCAGATGATATTGAAAGAGAACGCGGCATTACGATTTTAGCGAAAACGACAGCCGTTCACTATAAAGATACAAAAATTAATATTTTAGATACACCAGGACACGCGGATTTCGGTGGAGAAGTAGAACGTATTTTAAAAATGGTTGATGGGGTTATCCTCGTCGTCGACTCATTTGAAGGATGTATGCCACAGACGCGATTCGTATTAAAGAAAGCATTAGAAGCAGGATTACAACCGATTGTCGTTGTTAACAAAATTGACCGTCCAAATGGTCGTGCAGAAGAAGTCGTTGATGAAGTTATCGACTTATTTATCGAGCTCGATGCTGATGAAGATCAATTAGAGTTTCCTGTTGTATTTGCTTCAGGATTTAATGGAACTGCAAGTTTAGATGCAGACCCAGAAACGCAAGAAGATACATTACGTGTATTATATGATTCGATATTAGAACATATTCCTGCACCGGTAGATAACCGTGAAGAACCGTTACAATTCCAAGTATCTTTACTTGATTACAATGATTACGTAGGGCGTATCGGAATTGGGCGTGTGTTCCGTGGAACGATGAAGGTTGGCGACCAAGTAACGTTAATGAAACGTGACGGTACGAAGAAAAACTTCCGTGTAACGAAAATGTACGGTTTCCTCGGCTTAGATCGTGTGCCGATTGAAAAAGCAGAAGCAGGAGACATCGTTGCAGTATCAGGTATGGAAGATATTGACGTTGGTGAAACAGTATGTCCAGTCGATACACCGGAAGCATTACCTCTTCCACATATCGATGAGCCAACGTTACGTATGACATTCCTCGTTAACAATAGTCCATTTGCAGGTCGTGAAGGAGATTATGTCACAGCACGTCAAATTGAAGAGCGTTTAGAACAACAACTTCAAACAGACGTTTCACTCCGTGTAGAGCCGACAGATTCACCAGATGCATGGACAGTTTCAGGGCGCGGTGAACTTCACTTATCGATTTTAATTGAAAATATGCGTCGTGAAGGTTTTGAGTTGCAAGTATCGAAACCAGAAGTTATTGTACGTGAAATTGATGGTGTAAAATGCGAGCCTTACGAGCGTGTTCAAGTAGATGTTCCAGAGGAATATTCAGGAGCTGTTATTGAGTCACTCGGTTCACGTAAAGGTGAAATGCTTAATATGGAAAATAACGGGAATGGTCAAATTCGTCTCGATTATTTAGTACCGGCTCGTGGTCTCATCGGTTATTCGACAGAATTTTTAACGATGACACATGGTTACGGGATTTTAAACCATACATTCGATCAATATAAACCGTTAATTCGTGAAAAAATTGGTGGTCGTCGTAACGGTGCATTAATTTCAATGGAAACAGGTACAGTAACGACATATAGTATTATTCAATTAGAAGATCGTGGAACGATGTTCGTTGAAGCAGGTACTGAAATTTACGAAGGTATGATTGTCGGGGAAAACACACGTCCTGCAGACTTAGCGATTAACTTAACGCGTGAGAAACATGTAACGAATATGCGTTCAGCGAACAAAGATCAAACGGTTAGTTCGAAAAAACCGCGTATTTTAACACTTGAAGAAGCGTTGCAATATATCGATGAAGATGAGTATTGTGAAGTAACACCGACATAGATTCGTTTACGAAAAAATATTTTAGAAAAAGGTCTTCGTGAACGTCATGAGAAAAACAAAAAACTCGCAGCAAAAAAAGGTGAGTAATAAAAAAGCGTTTCGAGAAAGTTGGGACTGACCCCTTAAAATGGGACAGTATAAAAAAGCATCATCCAATCAGTTTTCGGTATTCTACCGGGGACTGGTTGT
>JASLGI010000214.1 GCA_030149685.1 Bacillaceae bacterium
CTCATTCGGTGTAGCAGGAGTTGGCGGTGGCGCGACATTTGCGGCGATTATCGTCTTATCGATTCTCGACTTTCCAATCGCGCTTGCGGGTATTTTAATTTCAATCGAACCTCTCATCGATATGGGACGCACAGCATTAAACGTGAGCGGCTCGATGACAGCAGGAACGATTACGGCGAAACGTCTCGGCACATTAGATGAAGAAACATTTCGTGCATAACAAAAAAGTGTGAGTGTAGAAAATCTACGCTCACACTCTTTTTTTCATTGTCAAACATTCATCAAGCAGTCGCATAAACTGTCGGTGAAAAGTAGTCACTCACACGACGACTCATCGCATCGTACGACGTATATTGCTCTCTTGCATAACGCTCGATCATATCATCGATACGACCGAGATTATTCGACGTGTACGGTAACGGTCGACCGAGTGGTTGTAAATCAGCAAATGCTTTCGCACGATTATGTAGCGCAATGACAGATGTTGCTTCACGAATCGCTGCTGAAGCTTGCGCCATTTCTGCTACAACTTTCGGCGCCGCTTTTGGCAATTCACTCACTGCATCTTTACGCACTTCTTTCCACGCATCAATCGTTTCTTCTAACGTTTGACCGAGCGGAAGTTGAACGAAAGGCATCCGCTCGGACTGGAGCGGTTCAATCGCCTCTTTATGCGCTTCAATCGTTTCTATTTCTTCTGCTTCTGTCAATTCCCCAAGTAATAACGCTTCTAACCGTTTAATGAGTGATTCATTGGACTTCGACGTTTCTTTTTGCACTTCATACGCATTTCGTGCATTTTGGCGTCGAATCGCCTCCCAATCACTCGCTTGAATGCGTGAAGTTGCTGTTAGCCAGGCACTCATCACGCCGCCCCCCTTCATTTAATCATTGGTCGTCGCCAAACAATTTTTTCAGCGCTTCGGCCATCGCTGTATTTTTCGGCTCCTCTTGCTGTTGTTTTTTCATATATTTATTTACTGTTCGGCGATCTGCCTTACTACCTTTTTCTTTCGAACGACGTTTTTTAAACGCACTTAATTTCTCACGATATCCACAGCGACAAATAAATGTTTGTCCTTCCCCTTCGCCATAAAGATCCATCTTTTTACGACATTCTGGACAACGAGCGTTCGAACGACGTTTCACATTTTTACGATATCCACAATTGCGGTCTTGACAAACGAGACGTTCGCCATGCTTCGTTTTCACTTTTAATAAAAACTCTCCACAATCCGGACAAGGTGTACCAGTAATATTATCATGTTTAAACTTCACTTGAGAAGACTTGATCGTCTGTACATTGTCTTTTGTGAAGGCGATCATCTCATCGATAAAGGCTTCTTTCGTCATTTTTCCTCGCTCGATATTCGTCAACTTCTGTTCCCATTCTGCCGTTAAAGCCGGTGAACGTAAATCTTCTGGCACGAGTTCGAGCAATTGACGACCTTTTGACGTCGTATAAATCGCGTTGCCTCTTTTTTCAATGACAAACGTATTGTAGAGACGCTCAATAATTTCGGCACGTGTCGCAACCGTTCCGATACCACCGGCTTCTTGAAGAAGTGTTTTCTCTTCTTTCGTCGACTCTTTCATAAAACGGACAGGGTTTTCCATCGCCCCGAGCAATGTCCCTTCGTTAAAACGCGGAGGAGGTGTCGTCTCTCCTGTCGTTTTCGAGACTTGTTGCACATCTATTTTCTCATGAGTGGTAAATGTTGGCAAGCTACGAGCGGCTGATTCACGCATCAATTCTTTCCAACCGAGTGTGACAGGTGTCGTTCCTTTCGTCGTGAAACGTTCCCCGGCTACTTCGATTGTCACTCGTTGTTCGTCATACACGTATGCTCCTAAAAACTGGGCGAGAAATCGTTCCGTAATTAAATCGTATAAATCGCGCTCTCGATTCGATAGCTCTCCTAAAATCGGTGCTTCTTCTGTCGGAATGATCGCGTGGTGATCGGTCACTTTTTTATCGTTGAAAATGTGCGGACTCGCCTTCGTCTCTTTTTGACGGCGGAGACGTGCGACTTCTTTTCGATACGTACCACCATCGAGTGCGGCGAGACGTTCGTTCATCGTCCCTTTCATATCACTCGTTAAATATTGCGAATCTGTCCGCGGGTAAGTGACGGCTTTATGGTGTTCGTACAAGTTTTGTAATGTCGATAACGTCTCTTTTGCGCTCCAATTCCAACGATTAAATGCTTCTCGTTGTAAGCTCGTTAAATCAAAAAGAGGAGGCGCTGCTTGACGCTTTTCTTTTTTATCGACTGCGACGACGACGCCTTCTTTTACTTTTTCAAGACGGTTAAATACACGGTCTACCGCTTCTTCTTGAAACGTACGACGCTCTCCATTTTTCATCTCCCACGTAAATGTCGCGCGTGCTGTTTTCGCCTCTAACCCGTAAAATGTACGCGGTTTGAACGCATTAATTTGTTGTTCGCGTAAATGAATCATCGCGAGCGTCGGCGTTTGTACACGTCCTGCTGAAAGTTGCGCCCCGTGCTTCACAGTAAGTGCGCGCGTGGCATTCAGTCCGACGATCCAATCCGCTTCTGCGCGCGCTTCCGCTGCGGCATACAACGCATCATATGCACGTCCATCTTTCAACTGACGGAATCCGTCGCGAATCGCTTTATCCGTCACCGACGAAATCCATAATCGTTTGATCGGCTTTTTCACTTTCGCTAATTCTAAAATCCAACGCGCCACGAGCTCCCCTTCACGTCCTGCGTCTGTCGCGATAATGA
>JASLGI010000217.1 GCA_030149685.1 Bacillaceae bacterium
TTGAACTACCACTAGGCTAAAGCCGTAGTGGATTCCTAAGTACAGCGTTCTAACGAACGCTAATTGATTAGGCTATCCCCGTAGTCCCTACGGTTAGAAGTCTTTCAGCTTCTTTTTTTAGATTCTGTCCTGCGTTAATATCTCTATCGTGATGTGTATGACAGGACGGGCATGTCCACTTACGTAAATTGAGATTTTTAACGTCTTTATTTTGGTATCCACAGTTTGAACAGAGTTGAGAACTAGCAAATGTTTTAGATACCGCTACTACTTGCTTACCGTACCATTTAGCTTTATATTCCAACATGGTTCTAAATTGATACCATGAAACTTCACTAATTACTTTAGATCGTTTACGATTTTTTAGCATATTTGATACTTGTAAATCTTCGATACCAATCACATCGTGGTTTTTGATAATTTTTAGCTGCACTTAATTGACATTTTCGTTTAATTGCTAATTGCCGTCTTCTTGATAAAATACGCTGTTCTTTGGCTAATTTTTCTTCTAGCTTACGAAACCATTTAGGGTTACTAAATACTTCACTAAATGAATAACCTAAATCATCGAGTCCTCTTTCATATCCGAGCAATAAACATTCAACCGCATTCGCCAATTGTTATTTTGCCGGTGGTAAAAAATAATTTTGTAATAAACGCGCACTTAATCCATATGTATCAGCATATCCTTCTTCTCTGTGAGCTTTTGTCATCGTACCTAGCGGAGATAAAAAGGCCGTCGCTCGAGTAATACCTAATGGATCATTGTCTCCTACTACTTGGGCAACTTGCGCTTCTTTTTCTTCACATAAAGCGATAAGCCTCGCCCACCGTGCTCGCTCTTTTTCAATTGGTATCCAATCCATCCCTCCTTTTCTACCCATCCTACCATTAATTTGAGAATAAGAGGACTTTTACTCAATTTACTCATTTTTCGTTTGTAATAATTTGTTATACAATTTTAATCTGTCCTACATCTTTTTTGAAAAAAATATGTTACGGTAAAGAGGACTGTCATTCATACAAATAGAAAGGAGGTTATTTGTTGAAACGTTTATTATTTAGCGCACTCGCTTTTTTACTCATCATTGCTGCTCCACTAACAGGACAGGCAAAAACACATGAGTTCAAAGACATTTCAAAAACGCATCGATTTTACGACGACATTCAGTTGCTCGTTTCTCTCGATATTATCGATAAAACACCTACGTTCGAATTAAATCGAGCGGTAACGCGTGGCGAAGTAGCTGAGATGATGGTTCGTGCTCGTGGATTAGATGGAAAACAACGAACGACACATTTCTCAGACGTTCCACCGAACCATGCGAAGTCAGGATATATTCAAACAGCAGCAGAAGAAGGTATTTTATCTGGCTTTCCTGACGGTACTTTTCGTCCAAATGAAATTGTCACGCGTGGACAAATGGCATTGTTTCTCGTTAATACGTTTAAATTAACTGAAACGAAAGAGATTCAATTTAAAGATGTTGGGAAAAAGATGAAAGCATATGAGGCGATTCAAAAGATCGTCGCAGCGGAAATCACTTCTGGATTTGAAGATAAAACATTCCGACCAGAAATGAAACTCCAACGCGGACAAGTGGCATCATTCACAGCTCGCGCACTTTCATATGAACTATCTATTCCTTTAGAATTGCGTGGACAATATGGGGTAAATGTTGATGTACCAGCAGGAGAATATTTATTATTTGCACCGGAAGAAAAAGATGCAAAAATTGAAGTAGAAGACGCTTCACGTGACTTGCTCTATACAGTAACGATTCCAGCCGGAATGAATCGTTTCGTTGAATTAGAGGATGGTCAATTTTTCGCTACGACAGGAGTCCATGCGGTTTTAGCGCACTGGAATATGTTCGATAAGTCTTCAGGCGCTTTTGCAAATGGGGAGTTCCGCGTGGGAATTGATATTCCTGAAGGAAAATATTTATTACTACCTTTAGGGAAACAATATCACGGTTATTACCAAATTACGGACTCAAGCAATCCATTTAAAGCGAAAGTGAAAAAAGAAGGAGATATTATCGATGCTGCTATCATCGAAGTGAAAAACGGCGATTATTTATACGTCTCTCACGCAGGAGCTTTACTACCGAAAGAAAAGAAATAATGAAAAGCGCTGGAACGCGAGCGGGTTTCCCTGCAACGTCCAGCGCTTTATCTATTTTAATCGTCAAGTACTTCTTTTAAAAATGCTTCTACAGATTGTTTTTCTTCCCACATCTTCACTGTATACGCGTCTAAATGTAAAAACGTATGGCCTGGCGCATGAATATACTCTCCGTCTTCTGAACCAAGTCCTCCTGTATAAGCTTCAATCGATTGCTCTTTGAAATATTGTAACACTGCTTCACGTATTGCTTCTCTCGACTGAATATATTGCTGTACTTCTTCATTCGGAATAAGATACGCATCTACTTGTGTTAATCCTTTCACTAGCCCTTTATCACGACCAAAAACAGATAAATCTTGCCATATGATTAAAATATCTCCTTCATCCGGCGTAAACATCATTTTTGATATCGGAAAACGGCTACCTTTCCAATGAATTTCATCATACATCGGCATACGGTCATAAGCAATCGTATACGAAGTAAATCCACCAAATTCTTCTCCGTACGTTTCTTTATCGACATAAGGAATACTTTCTAACCAGTCAATCACATCTTGTTCATTCTCAAATAGACCGACACTATGACGACGATCTCCTTGTATCATTTCAATAAAATGCATCTTTTTCATCTCCTTTTCACTTAAGACGCTTGAATTTCTTAGAAGTTACTCAATTTCACGTAATAGTTGGTCTCGTGCAGCCATTATTGAAAATCCTAATAGGTTTTTTCCTTCCCATGCATCGATTTGATGAATAAGGGGATCTTCTTCTCCTAAACCGATTCCCCAAATGCGGTCCACTGGACTTGCCTCAATTAAAGCATATTCTTTCGTCTCAATTAAAAACTGCAAAAGCTCCTCATTTTGTTGAAATTTTAAATAATTCGCTCTCGTCACTATTGCTGTTTTATGCTGATCCCAAGTCGCTCGATCAAAGTTCGCTACTTGACGACCGAGGGCTTTCGCTTCTTTCGGATGACTCGCTTGTAAAATTTGTTGATACCTATAGTTATCTTGAAAAAGTAACGCTTTTTTTGCCATCATATAATGTTCACTCGTTGCATAATAAATACCCTCTTCTTTAAACCCTGCTGGATACCACTGGCTTAGACAATCTTTCGTCACTGGAGATTGTTTGCTCGGGTTTTCTCCCCAAAAAAATAATAGTTTCGGTCGCTTCTCTTCATATAATATTCGAAACTGTTCCATCGTTAACATCGAATCACTCCCCTTTTTTCATTTTACCATTTCTTTCGTCGGATAGTCGCATTGTCTATCGGCAAAAGGTCTGAATTGTTCGTTCTTTTGCTTTATTTTTCCTCACTTTTTACACAAAGTTTTCACAGATTTTTCTCTCTTTTGTTTGTATACTATACATCGGAGGTGATTGAATGGAAGAAACATTCGAGCGTATTCGCCTTCGCCTTTTCAATTTTTTAACTGAAGAGAATAATCGTGAAAATTACGATGCGTATGTGCGTCAAATCGCAAAAGATGAAAATGTGTCAGCTTATGAAGTATATGCTCAACTTTCGTATTTAGCAGGAAATGAGTATATTGATCGCATCTTTTTCATCGATAATATTCCGTACTCTCTTCATACGACCGTCCTTACTGACAAAGGCCGCCAGTACTTTGAACAACTCCAAAATTAATCCAAATATATGCTAGTAATACAAAAAGCTACAGCTGTGAACTGTAGCTTTTTTGTTAGGCAATTTGTTCAATCGCTTTTGTAATGATCCGCATCATACGTTTTACATCTTCATGTGGCATCATAAGAACAGGGACGACTGTTAAAATAGCGCCTAAATTACGAATAATGACACCTTCTTCTTTACACTGTGCAAGGATCATTTCTACTTTTTTAGTCGCTAATGGTTCACCTGTTTTTTCGACTAATTCAATACCGATCATCAATCCCGCTTGTCGAATATCTGCAACAGAATGAAACGTTCGTAATTGATCGAGTTGTGGCTCAATTTGTGTAAGCGTTTCATTTACATGTTGTAAAACATTCGTTTCATCGAATAGTTCAATGTTTTTTAATGCGGCCGTACATGTTACTTGGTTTCCTGTATACGTATGTCCATGTAAAAATGTATTGTCTCCGTAACTACTTCCTAAAAAGGCATTGTATATTTTATCTGTCGTCATTGTCACAGCTAATGGTAAGTATCCCCCTGTCAGTCCTTTTCCTAAACATAGAATGTCTGGTTTGACATCTTCTTGCTCTACTGCAAACATCGTACCTGTTCGACCAAAGCCAACTGCGACTTCATCAGCAATTAATAAAATATCATATTTTCGGCAAAGTTTTTCTACCTCTTTTAAAAACCCTTTCGGATGACGGATCATACCTGCTGCTGCTTGCATGAGTGGTTCAATAATAAATGCAACGACTTGTTCATGATGCTTCTCTAACACTTCATCAATTTCACGTAAGACGATTTCTTTCGCTTCTTTTTCAGATACGTTCATTTGATAAGGAAATGGTGTGTTCACTTTTAAAGATTTAAACAATAACGGTTCAAATACACTATGAAATAATTCGACGCCTCCGACACTGATTGAACCTAATGTATCTCCGTGATACGCTTCATTTAACGATAGGAATAAGTTACGATCTTTGTAACGTTTAGGATCTTTGTTCTTCCAATATTGATATGCCATTTTTAGCGCAATTTCTACTGCAGCTGAACCTGTATCCGAATAAAAAGTTTTCGTTAATTCTCCTGGTGCGATCCGAGCTAATTGTTCTGCTAACTCGATGCTTGGCACATTCCCCGCTCCGAGTAATGTGGAATGTGCAATCCGTGTTAGTTGTTCTGTAATCGCTTGATTCATCGCTGGATGATTATGTCCATGGACATTTACCCATAAAGAAGCATAACCGTCTAAGTACCGATTTCCTTCTGTGTCGATCAAATAAGGTCCTTCTCCTCTTTCAATAACGAAAGATTCGTACATGCTCATTTGCGTAAACGGGTGCCAAACATACTTTTTATCTTTTTCTTCAATACTTAACATCATCATGTCCCCCTATTTTAAGTTGATACGTTAACATTTCTTTACTCGTCATAAATGGTGGGATGACTCCATAATAGGTATGTCCGAGTAATTGCATCGTCGTTTGAATATTGTCCTGATGTAAGTCATTCGTTTCATCAAATCGATTAAATAGTACTGCCGCAATCATGAGTTGTTCTGCTTTCGCATATGTATAAGTCGTTACTGCATCATGAATAGCTCCTAGTCCTGATTCATTCACTAAAATGACAGGAACATTTAATGCACGAATAAAATCCGTCGTCATCGTATATCCTTGTTCTTCTTCAAATAATGGTACAGCTAACCCTCCTGCTCCTTCGATCAAAGTAATATCGTGAGTCACGATGACTTCGTTTATTTGTTGAACGAGTGTATCGATACATATCGTTTGGTTCTTTTCTTTTAAAGCAAAATGAGGAGATGCAGGGCGCGGTAATGTCACATAAGATATGACATCGATTTGTAAATGATCTTCAAACCAAGCAAGATCTGGATACCTTTTCGTCCGTTCATCTCGTCCGGTTTGAAAAGGCTTAACGATTGCCACCGTTTTTCCTTGGCGCTTGAAATATTGATAAATGACTGTCGTCGCCACAGTCTTTCCTATATCTGTTCCGACACCTGAAATGAAATATGCTTTACTCATATAACCATCCTTTTAGTTAACTTTTAAAAATAATTGTTTACATTTAAACTATACGAGTCGCTTTATTTTATGTCAACAACAAAATATAAAAGTTTACTCAAATTGTGTTTCATTTCATTTAGAGCGGGTAAATAGTAAATAACTTACAAATGAAAGGGATGAGTCAAATGAAAAAAGTAATCAATCATGAAAAACGCCAACCGAAAAAACGTTATATGTCAGAGGAAAAAGAAATTTTCAAAATGATTAATGAAGGAGGACCTGTCATTTCAGGTGATCAATTTGCTCATCTAGAAGATGTGAATGATGAAGCGCACAAAAAAGAAAATCATCCGTATCATTCTGACGCCTCATAATAACAGGTTTCATTCCTCCCGCAGCGGGTAAACAATAAACAGAGAGGATTTGATTACATGACAAAAGAACAATTACCTAACGAAGAAGAAAGTAAAAAAATTCCAAAAGAAGAACGGAAAATTAAAGAAATGGTAAATGAGGGCGGACCACTTCCTGACCCTGAAAAACCAGATCTCGCTAATTCTGAAGATGCAGAAGATACTCGTTCAAAAAAATAAACTTCTATTTTAAATGTTAGAGTGACGAATCGCTCAAACTCCAGTAAAATCCATCTTTTACACTGATGATTTTGCTTGAAAGCGATCAAATGATTTTACAGAGACTCTTTCAATTGATGAGCTTCCACTAATTCTTTTAAATATATGCAAAACACCTTTACGCCTGAGGTGTACTACCTCTCGCGTAAAGGTGTTTTGTTGTACAAAAATATATATTGAACATAAAGTAGTTAAGCCATAACCCCTCTAGCCGACAAGCTAGAGGGGTTCTGGCTTTCTTATAAAATATCAGCGTCTTATGAAGTAATTTCTTCTAAAGTACTTAAATATTGCTCACTGTATAATGTACGTGGTGCTAAATAAGCTTTCACCCATCGGCGAATTGGCTTATAACTTTCTGGAATCATTTCATGATCTACGCCTTCGATCCAATATGTCGTTAACAAATCGTCTGATACGAGCTCTTCATACGTATCAAATGTTTTTTCAATATCAGTCATTCCATCTGACGATCCACCGATTAACACGATCGGTTTTGTTAATTTACATAAATCTTGACGAACATCAACATCTAAATTTTTCTTCATAAATCCGAAGCGCGCGCGTGAAAGATCACCACCCGCTGCGACATAATCATCATAATTTCCATGACGTATAAACCGTTCTAAACGTTCATGTTCTTCCGATGTTAAAGTTTGCTGACGTTGAAATTCCATCTGTTCATGCCAATTAATAGCTGGGCTAACGAGAATTCCTTTTGTTGCCTTCGTTTCTTCTACGACACGCGGCACAACCCATCCTGCTTGATTCATACCTAAAATAATAATTTCATCAGCATCATTAAAGTAGCCGATCATTCGTTTCGTTTCTTGAATACGATCTTCCATCGTTTGTTGGAGCCAATCTCCTCTCGACTGGCCAATACCTGGTTTATCCCACGAAACGACATTCCATCCATTGCTTGTTAAGACTTCCCATAAAGGATAATACAATGATTGATGGCTCGCATCGACAGGACCATCTCCATGAACGATGAAAACATATTTATTCGATGGTTCTTTTGGCGAAGCTGTCGTCACATGAAGAAGCTTCCCTTCTCCTACACAGACAAAACGCTCATGCTCTTCAAATGCATACGTATGTGAATTATATAAATAACTAGCAGTTCCTATAACTACTAACAAAATAATAACGAAAACTAGTCCCTTTTTTATTTTCATACATTCATCGACTACGCGATTGCTTCACATCCTTTCTGTCAACTCTTAAAAAGTAGTTGCAATGGATTTATTTTATCATCTGGATGTGAACATTATTCAAAATGTCACTCATCTTCTTTTTCAATTAATGTTTGAACGAGAGAACGTACGTACTTTTTTAATTGCTGTACATACATAACTTCTGTTTCTACACTAATTTCATAAACAGCTCGTCGACCTAAAATAACATACGTCGCTCGTCCATCGACTTGATACGAAAATGCAGGATACATCTGAACATATTGTTCTGTCACGGGTACTTCTACTTCGCTTTTAATCGCATCATATCGATTTTTTAAACGCATCCCTTCTTTTGGTAAATGAGCATAGATACCGAAGATTGCTAAAGGAATATTATATGCTTTTAATGTCGGGTGTTCTAACACATATGCTCGATCAATTGCACCTTTTACACCTGTCGTATCTAACTCTACGGCTTCTTCTACCATCTCCATACGGTAAGGAGCTCTTCTTCCTTGAATGTATCTGCGTGGCCAATGAGAAGGTTCAATCATTATATTTTCTCGTGCGATCAATTCTGACTCTGCTAATCGACGCGCTTCAAAATTACCACCATTTGCCAAATTAACAAGATATTCAAATGCCTCTTCTCTTTCTTCTTTCGTTCCGAGGCCTTCTTGTATATATTGCCAAAGAGGAAAGATTGCTTCTACTACATCTTGTTTCATTGCTTCATAATAAGCACTATATGCTTCATAATGATTTTCTGCTCGCTCTTCCATTTGTCCTAGAGCATAATAAGCAACGGGTAATTGATGTTTAGTTGCTTCCTCATACCACGTTTTCGCATATTCCCATTCAGCAGCACCCTCATGCATCTCGCCTAGAGTAAACATCGCCTCTCCATGTCCGAGAAGTGCAGCTTTTTTCAAATAATAAACAGCTCGTCCTTCGTTTTTTTCAACCGATGTTCCTTCTAAATAAAGAATACCTAAGCTAAAGGCTGCTCCTGGATGGTCTTCTTCGACTAATTCGTATAATAGTTTCAATTGTTCTTCTGTTACTCGTTGCTCCATAATCAATCTCCTCATTTCATCGCTCGTCTATTTTATCATAAAATGATGAAAATTTGTTAGTTGAGTAACCCCCGTCCTTTCAGACGTTCACGCAAGACAAACAAATCTTTTTCGAGCGTTTCTTCTGTTACATACATACCGAAATCTGCCGGGACATTTTCAGCACGTTCACCAGATTCAATTCGCTGGACAATCCACTCACCCACTTCTGGGTAAAAATGATGACCATCCATATAATTCATACGATCATCAGTCACTTCATTCGGATACATAAAATGCCATACATGACCATTGATCTGTACAAGTCCCCTTAACCATTGTTCATATGTTTCATACAACCCTGCATCAATCATCGCTTCAAAAAGCGCTGTTGAAATAGGGGTCGTAAACCAAACTGATTCTTTATCTCCAATCGTTTCCCGTACTTTTGACATAATTTCTTCGTATTGATCAAAGTACGTAAATCCATTGTGGTAAAAGCTGTCCGCAAATGTTTCAACTTTCTTTTGAAACTCTTCTTCTGTCACTACTTCTTTCTTAATAATTGCTTCTCCATCTCTCGTATAAAACTTTTCCCCTGCTGGAATATGTCCACTAGATATCCAAGCGTTACGTAAAGCATACTTCGCACTAGGGAATGATAAGAGATACTTCGTTTTATATAATGGTTGTTCAATTTTCTCGACATAGTTAACTAATGAACGAGGTATTTTAGCCTCTTCTGTATTCGATTTAAAAAAGTCGATACCTAATAAAAAACGTGCGGTCTCTGGATGCTGTTCAAGCACATATAAAATAGATGTGTGATATTCTCGCATCGAATAATTGGCCGCTGCGAAATTAAAGACATCCCATTGTTGAAAAGCACTCGACTGAATATATGTCGCTCGACTACTTCCGAGTAGCACTGTATCAAATGTGGCATAGTCACGCAAAGCGACTAACTTTTGTTCACGTTCATCGATAATCGTTTGAGTATTATTCCATTGATTTTTATGGCCATAATGCCAATGTGGATCGACGACGTAATTAATCGCAACGATGATCGATAAAGCAGCAAACGCCACAGCAAAAAATAATGCGATAAATTGGCGATCGTTCATTTCGATCCTCCTTTAAAAGTTGAAGTATAAAAATTCACTCACTTCTTGTAAATGACTAATCCCGTAGAAAAATAACAATCCTGCAAATACCGCTAATCCTGCTGTTCGTTTTTCATGTTCCATAATTTGCACAGCATTGCGGGCAAAAAATGTTACGCCAACTGTAATGATCACGAGAAGGATAAACTCAATCGGTGTATTCAAAGCAATTGTTACAGGGTTTCTTGACACTTCTAATATGCTTTCTAATGAACCGAAACCATTACCTCCGAACATTGCGCGATAGATCGTAAATGCATCTTCCACACTCTTAGCCCGAAACATGACAAAGGTTAAATGTATGAAGCTAAAGGTTACGAACCAACCTGCAAACCGAGACAATTGAAATCCTAAACGATTCCACATACGATGAATAATACTTGCTACTCCATGCATCACTCCCCATATGACGAAAGTCCACGCAGCTCCATGCCATATACCACTAATGAGAAAGACAAGAAAAATATTAACATACGTTCTCGGTACACCTTTTCGGTTACCACCGAGCGGAATGTAAACATATTTCGTTAAAAATTGCGTCAATGTAATGTGCCAACGACTCCAAAAATCTTTAATACTCGTTGCTTTTAACGGAGAATTAAAGTTGATCGGTAGAGCAATATTGAATAATAACCCTAATCCGATTGCCATATCCGAATAACCACTAAAATCAAAGTATATTTGAAATGTGTAAGCAAATGTCGTTAACCAACTATCAAGAATTGTTAATTTGTCGACGATTCGATATCCTTCTGATGCATAAAGTGCCAGTTGATCGGCAATCCCTACTTTTTTAAACAATCCGATAGCAAAAATTAATAATCCTTTCGCTATGTTCGATGACTGAATCGTATATGTCGATTCATCACGAAATTGGGGCATTACTTTTCCATGGTGAACGATCGGTCCAGCGATTAGCTGCGGGAAAAATGAAACGAATAAACCGTAACTAAAAAAATTGTAAGATTTCGTTTCGTAACGATACGAGTCAACGAGATAAGCAATTTGTTGAAATGTGTAAAAACTGATTGCTAACGGTAGTACTAACTCTTTCAAAGGAAGAGATAAACCAAATACTGTATTAACTGTATCTAAAAAGAAATCGTAATATTTAAAATATCCGATCAAACTGATATTAAAAATGATACCGAATGTTAATAGCGCTTTTCGAACAGAGCGCCAAATCCCTCGAGCTAACACTGAGCCGATAGCGAAGTTAATAACCATTGAACTTAAAATAAGTGGCAAATAAATTGGATTCCAATAACTATAAAAAAACAATGAAGCAACGAGTAACCATATACGCGCATAACTATTATTCCATCGACCGATAACATAAAAAAGTATCCAAGTAATCGGTAAAAAAACAAAAATGAATGCGTATGAGTTAAATATCAACTGTATTCTCCTCCTTCCATCTAGTTCTTCTTTACTAAAAACTAAAAAGTACTACACTCTTTAGTTTGAGTGTAGTACTTTCTCTTGACTGATTCGAATGAATTGGTCTTCTAACGTCACGAGATAAGGTTTAAATTCGTACGTTCCTTTTTTAATTGGATTTTTACCTGTATCTTCTAATGCTTTTTCAATATTCGGTTGTCCATATTGATACATTTGTTGATATAACACGTGACGTACAACTCCTTCTTCCACGACATACGTTTGACCTTCATCTGTAATGAAACGTTGCGTGTCATCGTCTCCTTCATAAAGAGCAATGAGACGTCCTTCTTGGTGTAATTGATCAATGACTTCTTCGCTTCGCTCACCAAGGTACGGAATTTCCCACGTCCCACGTTCGAGTCGTTCGATTTCCTCTGGTGTTAATTTTTCTTCTGGATAACCAAAGATTGCTTCTCCCTGATGCCATGCAGTTTCAAATGTATCTAAGTCCGCTTTTTTGAATGGACCTTTTAAATCTTCTTCTGGGAAGAAATGTTCTTTCGTCCGTCCGGCTGTTGAGTTCGCTTGTTTCGTTTCTACATCAAAGTTAATAAAACGAACGTGAAGTTTTTCTTCACCAAAAGGTTCGCCTTCATCATCGACATCTTGTTTTTCATACAGATGAATGAATTGATACTTTCCCCATTCATCTGTTTTCCAATCAACGGAGCTAACAGTAAATGGTCGACCTGAAAATCCAACCGATTCGCTCGTTACTTTTAAATACGTCATTTTTACGTCGCGAACGAGTAGATCTTCTTCGATGTCCTCTTCGTCTTCGTCTTCATCTTCTTTTACAGGCGGTGAAGCATCGTAATAGAACAGAGCGATCATTTCATCTTCATTGCCTTTTAATGTGTCAAATGCTTTTTCTTTTGAAACAATCGCATCTTCTCGCTCATAATAAACATAACCTTTTTTCTCTTCCTGGTCGCGTAAATATACTTTCATCGTACCATAATATAACTCATCATTGAGTACATTATCTTTTGGTGCAAATGTAAATGGATATTCTTTTGACACATCAAATTTCTCTTCCTCTTCCATGACGAGGTATGCTTCTATCGTTACTCCTCGATGGGTCGTATAAGTCGTTTGAGCAATCGCTTGCTCTTTCAGTTCTTCTGCGACGACGCCTCGTCCTTGCTTTTTCACAATCGATGCATTCATTTTAATAGCAATCGTTGTACCTAACAAAACGAGAATAACCGCCGTCAAGATCATTGCGATTTTCTTGTTCAACTTTGTGACTTCCTCTCAATTTCAAAATATATACGTATCATACCAAATCTTCTCGTGCTTTCCTATACTTTGTTTCCTTTTGAGTAACGAATAATCAATTATTTTTTACACTTACTTAAAATGTCTATTACATCACTTTTGACACATTTTCGAAAGAATTATGTACTTGAAGCTCCATTTTTTTGACTAAGTAGTTTTATTTATGATAAAATAGAGATGTTCGAATGAAAGTCATTCGATCACTCACTACTCAATAAAGAGAAGGAGCTGTCTGGGCGGCAGCTCCTTTCTTTTTATTTGAAAAATAAAGAAAAAGAGAGTTGCCCTTTACTCAAGAGCAACTCTCTTTTTCATTGTCGATATTAGAAAATATACATAAGTACGCCTAACCAAATAGCGATAAGAACTAAAATTCCAATAAATGCTAAACAACCTTTTTCTTTAAAAAGTTTACCAATCATTGTCATGCTCCTTCACTTCATACTAACTCAATTATATCATCTATCTTAGAAAAAAGTTGCCTTTTTAAGCAAATCATCCTGCATTTCTAGAAAAAGTTTGTCTGAATTGAGATAATTGACATTTTTTCTATCGATTTATACAACGATTCTTTCTACATACAAAAATGTATTATTTTTCTATCATTGTTTCTTTTTCCTTTTATTCCTTTTCTCTCATCGTTAATCCGCCGTCTACGTATAACGTTTGCCCTGTCATCATCTGTCCGTAGTCACTCGCTAAAAATAATACAGGCCCTGCAATGTCTTTAGCTGTTGCTAATCGGCCAAGTGGTGTTTGTTGAATAAGGAGATCTCTCACTTCTTTTTTCGTCGACTTGCTTGAACTCGTCGGATAAACGAGACCGGGAGCGATAGCATTCACTGTAATCCCGTACCGCCCGAGATCACGTGCTAACTGACGCGTATACGTCAATAGTGCTCCTTTCACCGTCGCATAATCACTATAACTAATTGTTGGATGAGCAGCTAAATTTGTTGCTATATGAATGAGTCTTCCTCCACCTCGTCTTTTCATCAATGAAAGAAGACGTGTATTCAACTCAACAACTGGTTGAAAAGAGCCGACTAGCTGACGATGATAATCTTCCCATGTCAATTGTGTCGCATGCACTCGTTCTTCTGGATCGAATGCATATGCAGCATATGCATTATGTACAATAATATCTATTCCTCCATACTCAAGTGCAATCTTATCACGTAAACGCTTTCTATCTTCTTCTTTCGTCACATCTGCTTGTATTGCCCATACATCAAAACCTTCCTGCAATAGCTTCTTTTCTAACATCTCCGCTTCTTCTTTACTTTTTCGATAATTGATAATGACTTGTGCGTTTTTTTCAGCAAACTGTTCGACAATCGCCCGACCAATTCCACGAGAAGACCCCGTCACTAAAACAACTTGTCCTTCGAAGTTCATTTTTGTTCACCTGTTGGTAATAAATCATTCGTCATATGTTTTTTAATATCAATCGGACCGTCGATTAACCCGAGTTCTTCATAAACATCAATCGCTTGTTGCATATCTTCTAAATTTGTATATCCGAGCTCATGCCCTTCTTGCAAGGAAGAAGTGTTTCGAATATCAATAATTGCTCGGTTTTGTTTTTCGTCTTGTCCATCGATGGCGAATTTTTTCGCTAATGTTGCAGCTTCTTCAGGATTATCTAACATCCATTGAGCACTCGTTTGAAATGCTCGCAAAAACGCTTGAAGCTCTTCTTTATGATTGTCATAAACATCTCGTGTAACGACAAACATGTCGCTAGAGAAATTTAAATAATCGCGTACTTCCATTACATTGTAATCAGTGAGCCCTTTCTGCTCTCCAAGATATAATCCTGTATCAGTCGCTGCTGTAGCATCGACTTGATCTTGCATTAATGGCGCAAAGTTTAATAACCCTGTTTCAACAATTTCTACATCTTCCTCTGTCAACCCTACTGTATGAAGTAAAATCAATAAATTTTCACGTGTGCCACTTGCTAAAGAGTACACGCCGATTGTCTTTCCTTTTAAATCTTCGGGCTTTTCAATACCTGATGACTTTTTCGCTACGACATTAAAAACGTTTTGAGGATAAATATTATAGATAGAGACTAAATCTTCTCCTTGGTTCAACGCGCTAAAAAATGAACCAGCATCAGTAAAAGCGATATCCGCATTTCCCGCTAATACATTTTTAATTGCATCTCCTCCACCAGCACCTGGAATAAATGTTAAATCAATTCCTTCATCTTTAAAGAAACCTTTCTTTTCTTCAACGAGTAAGTTTGTTTGTTCTGTAATCGGCTGAGACCAACTAGCCATGTTCACTTTTATTGAATCTGTCATTTCTTCTACTGTCGTTTGTTTGGCATCTTCATTTGCACATCCTACAATCACTAGAGTGAGTGCTAAAACAATGATGCTCATGAGCCATTTTTTCATTTATATTCCTCTTTTCAAATATTTTTTTAATACTGTTTGTTCAATCCATCGAACGCTACCGTATAATATTAAACCGATACTTCTTAACAGAATCAATACCGCAAACATCATCGGTGTATTCATCGTTCCTTGTGCAGCAATAATAAGTGCACCTAACCCTTCACTTGCACCGATAAACTCTCCGACGACTGCTCCTACAACTGCTAAAATGACAGATACTCGTAACCCTGACATAATGTACGGGATACTTGCAGGTAATTTTAAATAACGCAATGTTTCCCAACGTGTCGCTTGCATCGTTTGGAATAGAGCGAGTTGCTCTTTTGTTACGCGATGCATTCCTTGTAAAGTTGATTCAAGGATTGGAAAGAAGCAAACGAGTGCGGTAATAACGACTTTCGATGTCATACCGAAGCCAAACCATAAAATAAATAATGGGGCGAGCGCAAGCTTTGGTACTGCTTGACTCATAATGACATACGGTTGGATTATTTTCCTAAACGGTTCGCTCTCTCCCATGAAAAGCCCGACTAAAAAACCGATACTACTTCCGATAACAAGTCCGAACAAAATTTCACTCATCGTTCGTTGAATGTGCGGGAAAAAGTAACCGCTTTTCATTCCTTCTATTAAAGTTTCACCTACAAGAAATGGTCCAGGTAAAACGAGATCAGACAATTGAAGTGCCGCTACGTGCCATCCTAATAATAAGCTGAAAAAAAGAACCATTGACATACTCATTCGAGCGAAAGTGTTCATTAGCTCTCCCCTCCTAAATAAAAGCGCAATTTTTCATACGCTTCTATTGCTTCCTTTCGATACCGGTGTTTGCGTTTTTCCTTCGTATGCTCATTCACCCATTCGTAAACGATTGTACCTTCTCGTAAGACAAAACATCGATCGCTTAAAAAGACAGCTTCTTGTATGTCATGAGTGACAAATATAATCGTCACGTCCATTTTTTTCTGAATATTGAGTAGCAGGTGTTGGAGAGACTCTTTCGTCCACTCATCTAATGCACTGAAAGGTTCGTCCATTAATAAAAGTGAAGGATTTGTTATCAGTGCACGAGCAATTGCTACTCGAGCTCTTTCCCCTCCGGATAGTTCATCAGGGAAACGATCTTTTTTCATATCCAAACCGATCAAAGTGAGTAAGTTTTTCGCCCGCTGACGCACTTCATCTGTTACATGCCGTTTGATTGCATATGGTAATAAGACGTTTTCTTCAACTGTTTTCCACTCTAAAATATTCGGGCGCTGAAAAACATACGACATCTCTTCGATCGGCCGTTTGATTTTTTCTTCTTTCCAATAGACATTTCCTTCTGTCGGTAAAAGAAGGCCTGATAATATGTTCAATAAAGTCGTTTTTCCTGAACCGCTGCGCCCGATCAATGTATATAGTTTTCCATGTTCAAAATGCAATGTAAGTGGATGAAGGACGCACTCTGTCGCATAGTAATGTTCTACTCGTTCTACTCGTAACATCCTTTCACTCCCTATAGGAAACGAAGCGGTCAGACATATGAAGAAGTGCTTCGTCAATATCAACGAAATGCACGAGGTCGAGCAAATTCAGTCGTCCGTCATGATGCCAACCTGCTTCTGTTTCTGTCATTTTTCCAAGGCTGCTTAATCGTGTCACACCTATGTGAGCGAGATGATCCGCCCATATAAGCATCGCTTCAGTCGGCGCGTGAATACTCGTCGTCTGTAAGTATGTACGGTATCGTTTCATCAATCGGTAAATATCTTCCACTGAGTCAAAAGGAAGTATCGTCACATTACGCGATAGCGGACTCGGTTCAATCCGAAGTTCTGGTTCGTACTTCACACTATACTTTCCTTTCACATCTCGTAAAAACATCGCTTCTTTTTCTTGTATCGTTCGCATTCGTCCTCGTTCATGGAAAGTTTGAATCGTCTGTTTTTCTTCTAATGACAAATGACTTAACGGGTGACGTACTTCTTGCTGACGTAAAGCATGAAACAAAAGCGCTGCTACTTCTTTCGGTGACACTTCTCCCCCATTTTGGACAAAGAAGAATTGAGGAGAGTAACAGCCTTGTTGGTTAAATTGCGCAATGTCTCGCGCCATACATTGAACCGTTTCTTCATAATGGTAATGATTTAGCGTATCGCGATGGATCATACCGAAGCTCATTTTATGTCCATAACGCAAAAATCGGGTTGTGCCGTCTAGTTCTTTACCAATAGTGTCAAGCGTGTCATTATGACCATAAGCGACGACAACTGGTGAGCTTTTATACAGTTGATAGCGTACTTCGTCTGTTCGTTCGTAAAAAATTACAGCACAAGCGTTTGCCAATATTTCATCTTCTTCATATAATGCATGAGCGAAAGCTGTTGCGACAAAAGGTTCTCTCGTTGCTACTTTTCCAATAATCGGGCCTCGAACGAGCAAATTACTAATAAAACTCCATAGAGAAACTCCCGGGACATTTCCTGACCAAATATGCGTCGTTACTGGTGAGGGAACTGCACGAGTATATCCTCCTTTTACCCGTGGTACGAATTGTTCGAGTATTTGAGGATTTGTAAAATCTTCTGCGATAAATTTTCGCAGTTCTAATTCACGGAAGGTCTGTAAGTAAGATGTTAAATGTAGGCGGATCATTTCTTCGTCGTATTCTCCGAGATGGGCAATTTGACGTTCTAGTGTCGTTCGTTCAGGTCCTTTTTGTAACAGTCGATGGATCGTGCGGTCAATCGCAGCAATAATACGATATAAAGAAAGTTGTTGAATGTTCGGATACGCTTCTTCTTTCATATATGTGATAAGACTCTTCATTTGCTTTTCTGTTAATCGCGGATAATAGACTTCAAGTTGTCCGATTGTTCGTTTCTCATAACGAATTTGTTCATTTTTCACCCATTCATGTGGAAAGTAACCGATCACTTCTTTCATTGATGATCACCGATAATTGCTAAAAAATCTTCAAGTTGCAATGAACATCCTTTCGCTTCCGCCCCTTCCGCACGGCCGAGTAAAACGAAGCCGTCGTCTGTGGCATAACCGGCATCTTCAGTCATAACAGCGACGACAGAGTTTACATTGCATAAATCATAATGAACGATGATTCCTTTTTCGCCTTTTGGCACATCTTTTTCCGTTAATGGATCGATTATCCGTGTTTTCAACCACGGCGGTCCATATTTTATCGATGGTGTAACTTCATTCCCAGTATCGTAATATTGAGAACTTAATTCAGACATACCGTACATGTTAACGCAGCGGGATTTCGGCACATGAAACATCGATGATAATCGTTCATAAAACTCTGCTACTGGCAATTCAGTCGATTGATTTTTATATCCACCTGTATCAAAAATGATACTTCCTTCTGGTAATAGCCACGTCTGTTCTTTGAAATGTTCAAATAAATGAACATAGTTATACGTTGCTCCGAGTAATAACACAGGTTCTTTCCGTTCAATCCGTTCATTTAAAAATTGTTCAAATGCTGAAAAGTCAATTCCTTGATCGTCGATGAAATATCGACCGTCATTATGTCCAAACGTTTCAACAATATAATTTAAATAATGCGCTAAACTACTATTAGGCATCATCTCTCTCGTCGGAAATAAATTAGCTATATGAATCGTTTCTATATCTTTTAGCACGAACCGACGAATCGTCGCATCCATCGACGCATCATAAATATCAAGGTCTGCTTGATAATGTTTGCCACGTAACCCAGAAGTTGAACCGCTCGTCATAAAACAAGCTGCTGTTTCTTCAATAGGTACGCGACTCAATGTTAAATGTTTAAACGCATCGACAGGGACGAATGGAATGTCTCTCCAATGGCGAACCGTTCGTAATGTCTTTCTTTTTTCTTGGCAATACGCACGATAAGCGTCATTTTCTTGAAATTGCGCACGAAATACTTCAAGCATTAATTCATTCCACGTCTCTTCATCTTCTTCATATCGATCAATAAATGATAAAATTTTCTCCTTCATTTTATTCCTCCTACGCAAAAAAGCGCACGAACCCTAGAGTCCGCGCGCTTATCCGCTATCGTTCCCTACGCTGGCATGATCCAACAGGTTCAAATGGTCTATGTTCACAACATACTCTCAGCCCGTTTACGGACTCCCATACTTCTTTTTCTTTAGT